>JAQBVK010000198.1 GCA_027623585.1 Planctomycetota bacterium | reverse complement strand
ACCTTCTCCTCGTAGATCTTCAACTCCTCGGTGATGTAGCGCTCGGCGTTCTTGAGCGTTTGTCGGCGCGTCCACTCCACCGGGATCGCACCGCTCGCCGCTTGCGTGCGCGTCACCTCGAGGTAGTAGCCGAACACCGAGTTGAAGCCAATCTTGACCGGTAGGCCGGTGCGCTCTTGTTCACGCGCCTGCAGGGCGGCGAGGAAATCTTTCCCACCTCGGGCGAGCGCGCGCAGCTCGTCGAGTTCGGCGTCGAAGTCTTCGCGGATGAGGCCGCCCTCTTGCCACGCCACCGGCGGCTCCTCGGCCAGAGTGCGCTCGATGCGCGTGCGCAACTCCGCACAGGGGTCGAGCTGTTCGCGCAAGGAATCGAGCAAGGCAGCGCGCGCTGCCAAAGTGTCTTCGCCGGCATCCAAGGCAGAATGCATGTTCGGTACGCGTCCGAGCGCCCTTGCCAAGCCCACGAGTTCGCGCGGATGCGCGCGGCCGCCGGCCAGACGCGCGCCCAAGCGTTCCAAGTCGCCCATGCCGTCGAGCGCGGATGCCAGCGCACGGCGCGCATCGGCGCGGTCGCGCAAGGTACCTACCGCGTCGTGGCGCGCGCGAATCTCGGCCACCTCGAGCAACGGCTCGAGCAGCCAATCGCGCAGGCAGCGTGAACCCATCGGCGTTTCGCAGCGGTCCACCGCGGCGAGCAAGGTGCCCTCGCGGCCGCCATCGCGCTGGTTGGCAACGATCTCAAGCGTGCGGCGGGTGACGCGATCGAGCACCAGATGCCGCGTAGTGCGATGCACTTGCAAGTCACGCACCTGCGCGAGCGCATGCTTTTGGGTGTCGCGCAAGTAATCGAAGATGCCGCCGCAGGCCGCGAGCGCCGCCGGCATCCCCTCCACTCCGAAAGCCTCCAGCGAGGCGGCGCCGAAATGCTCAGCGAGGTCGCGCTCCGCGCGCTGCGCATCGAACTTCCACGCCGGACGGAAGGAAACCGGCAAGCCTTCGCGAGCAAGCGTTTCGGCAGCCACGCGTACGAGCCCGTGCAGGGCGTCGCTTTCGTGCAGATCGGGCAGCACCGCTTCGGCCGGCGCGATACGCGCCAGCTCATCGGCGAGGCGAGCGACCGGCGTCTCCGAGCAACGGAATGCGCCCGTGCTCACGTCCGCCCAAGCCAGACCGAAACTGCCGCCTTCGACTGGCGCGAGCGCGAGTACCCACAGCGGCAGGGTGCCGTCGAGCTCACCGCCCTCGATCAGAGTGCCGGGGCTGACCACGCGCACCACGTCGCGCTCGACGATCCCTTTGGCGAGCTTGGGATCTTGCATCTGTTCACAGATCGCCACGGTGTGACCTGCGCGGACTAGGCGAACCAGATAGCCCTCCATCGCGCGCACCGGCACGCCGGCCATCGGCACTTCGCGCTCCTTGTCCCGGCTGGTCAGGGTCAAGCCCAGAATCTTCGACGCCAATTTCGCGTCGTCGTGGAAGAGCTCGTAGAAGTCTCCCATCCGGAAAAAGACCATCGCGCCCGGATGCTTCTGCTTCGCCGCCTCGAACTGCCGCATCATCGGCGTCGGCGCGGCGTCGGCGCGTGCGGGGGCGGAGGCTTCCTTCACCGGAGGGGAGATTCTAGGCGGCCCAGGATCGGGCCTAAGTGCTAGCCTGGAAGTCCACCCTGCCCTCCCGCACAAGCTCCGCATGATCCTCACCCTCCTGCTTCTGTCTGCTCAAAATCTCGTCGTCAACGGCGACTTCGAGAACAACACCTCGAGCGGCTGCGACTACAACAACTCCAACGCCAGCTTCAACTCCAAGATGGTGTCCTCCAGCAGCAGCGGCGTCGGCCATCTCCGCTGAGAATGGTGCGCGGTTCCATGTGAGAGGGCTGAGCGCGGCGGATCGTTCCCGGAAGTGACTGCGATCCGGCGGCGCGGCGCGTAATGTAAGGGATCCAGGCCGGGATCCTCCCCGCCGAGCCGATGCGCGCCGCGACCCTGACCCACTCGATCTCTCGCCTGCCGGCGCTGGGCGCGGCCATCGTGCTGGGGATCGGCGCGTCCTGCTCCTCCTCCCTTTTTCAGGACTATCCGGACACCGCGTGGCCGGGCTTGGAGGGCATGCAGGCCGGGAATTTCGCCTATGCCGCGGAGCAATTCGCGCAGATCGAAGGCAGCTTCGGCGCTGACGCCTTCCTCGGCCGCGCGGAAGCCGGCATGGCGTGGCACGTCGGCGGCGAGCTGCGCAAAGCTGTGGACGAGTGGCTGATCGCCGCCGAGACGCTCGATTCCTTCGGCGACCGGCCCACGATCAGCGGGCGCAGCCTCACCGAAGGCACGCTTTCGCTCCTGCTGAACGACAAAACCGTTCCTTACGACGGCGAGGGCTTCGAAGCGGCCTTGCTGCACGGCTTCCTCGCCTGGAACTTCCTGCGCCTCGGCGAGCTCGACGGTGCGATGGTCGAGGTCAAGCGCGGCTACGAGATCGAACAGTTCGAGGAGGAACGCTACGGCACCACTTACGGGATGAATCGATTCGCGCGCTACGTCGCCGCCCTGGCGCAGGAGTTCGACGGCCGCCCCGACGAGGCCGAGATCGACTTGAATGTGCTCGAGGAAGAGGACCCCGGGCATCCTGCGGTGCGCTTCGCGCTGGACCGCGTGCGTGCGCTGCAGACTCTGGAAGGCGGGCGCGCGGCGCGCAGCAAGGCCACGCTGCTGGTCGTCTACGAGCGCGGCCGCATGCCGCAGAAGGTCGAGGAGAGCGTCACCTTCCAAACCAGACGCTCCTTCGGGCAGATCGCCTTGCCGGCCTTCGAGCGCGGCAGTGGACCGGCGAACAAGCTGCGCGTCATCGTCGGCGGTAGAGAGTCCGGCACGACTTCGGTGCTCGAGGACGTGGAAAAGGTCGCGCGGCAGAACTTGAGCGATCGCATCGGCTGGATCACCACCAAGGAACTCGCGCGCGCGGCAGGCAAAACGATTCTGATCGACGCCGCCGCTGAGGCTGCCGACGATCAGCACGGCCAATGGGCCGGCCTCCTCGTCGGCTTGTTCGGCTCGGTGCCCAACATCGCCACCCAGAGCGCGGATCTGCGTTCCTGGCTGACGCTCCCGCGCGACATCCAGGTGTTGCGCGTCGAGGTCGAACCCGGTCCGCACATGTTGCGGCTGGAGCTGACCAACTCCGGGGGCGGAGGAAATGGCCAGCCTTGGGCCGATCTGGGCGTAGTCCAGTTCGAGGCCGGGCACAGCGTTCTGGTCGGTGCCCGCTCCCTGGGCTCCGCCCTGCACGCCGCTCCGCCCCGCGTGCGGACCGCGAAGCTCCGTCAGGATAAAGTGCAACCATGAAGCTAGTTTCGACTCCTCTCTTCGCCGCGCTGTGCGCCGCCGCTCTCGCGGCTGCATGTAGTTCTCCGGGCGTGCACAGCGGTCCGCTCAGCGGCCAAGCCGTCACCGTCGGCCAAGACGACGTCAGCGACCTCATCGATCTCGATAACGAGCGCGTCGCCTTCGGCGGCAACGATCTCGCGGTGTATCAGGTCGAGGTCGTCAATCGCACGCGCGGCGCGCTGCGGCTCGAATACCGCGCGCGCTGGTTCGACGACGACGGCATCGAGGTGGACGACGCCACGCGCACTTGGAAACCGATCTTCGTCTCCGGCAGCTCTTCCTTCCCGGTACGTTCGGTCGCGCGCAACATGCGCGCCGTGCGCTGCGTGATGGAAGTGCGCAGCCATAACCCGAGCACCTACTAAGCATGCGCGCGCTCCCCGTTCTGCTCGCCCCCTTGCTCGCGCTCGCCGCCTGCTCCGGCCCCGAGATCTACCAAGCCTCCACCATACGCTTCGAAGGCCAGGATCGCGATGCCGATGATCCGGCGGTGCGCGACGTGCGCGTCGAGGTGAAATCCTGGCTCGAAGACGAGGACGTGCTGGTGCAAGACGTGGTCGGGCGCGTGCTCGACGGCCGCCTCTCCACGCAGTTCTCGCTCGACATCGAGGGCGACGAGCCGGTGCGCGTGCTGTGCACCTGGGCATGGCAAGACTCCGACGGCATCGCGCTGCGCTCTGCCGCCTCTGAAGTACAGCGGCGATATCTGGTGCTCCACCCGCGCCAGTTCGAAACCTTGAGCTTTACTGCGCCCAGCGAACTCGCGCTGCGCTTCTACGCGGCCATCGAGCCGACCTACAAACAGGACTGACATGGAACCCTTCCGCATCACCGCTCTGCTCCTCGCGCTCGCGCCCTTGGCCGCCTGCTCGACCAACGTGACCTACGAGGATCCGGACGAAGTGGAGATCCTTTCGACCGACTTCTCCTACTCCGACCTCAAGCAGATCGCGCAGGACCTGACCGACTCCTTTCTGTCGTCCAACGCTTGGGGCGGCGACGTACCGCGCATCGTGATGGGAGGCGTGGCCAACCGCACCAACCAGCACATCGACACCGTCAACATCACCGACACCATCCGCACCGCGCTGATCCAGTCGGGCAAGTTCTCGGTGCTCGCCGGCGTCGGCGACGCCGGGCTGTCCGAAATCGACAAAGATCTCGGCTACCAGAAGAGTGGCGCGGTCGATCAGGCCACTGCCGTCGAGATCGGCAAGCAGCTCGGGGCCGAATACGTGTTCTACGGCCGCTTCACCACGCTGCAAGCGCGGCATGACGACGTCGAGAGCATCTACTACAAGTTCACGCTCAATGCGGTGAACGTGACGACCCGGCAGATTGTCTGGGCCGACGAGAAAGACCTCCGTAAGCGTAAGGATAAAACCTTCCTCGGCTGGTAACGAAGGGGCGCTCGAGTC
>JAQBVK010000197.1 GCA_027623585.1 Planctomycetota bacterium | reverse complement strand
CAAGGTGAGCGCCTCGAAAAACTCGTCGAGGGTGCCGAAACCGCCGGGCAGCACCACGTAGCCGTTGGCGTACTTCGCGAAGCAGACTTTGCGCGCGAAGAAGTAGCGGAAGTGAATCGAGAGATCCTGGTGAGGATTCGGGTCCTGCTCCATTGGCAACTCGATGTTGAGTCCGATCGAGAGGCCGCCGGAACGCTGCGCGCCGAGGTTGGCCGCCTCCATCAGTCCGGGACCGCCGCCCGTGATCACCGCATAGCCGCGTTTCGCCAGTTGTTCCGCCACGCGAATGCCCATCTCATACCACGGGTCATCCGGCTTGGTGCGGGCGCTTCCGAACACCGAGATCGCCGGCCCCACGTCGCGCATCACGTCGAAGCCTTCGACGAACTCGCCCATGATCTTGAACACCATCCACGGGTCGCCGCTGTCCTTGGGACGCAGTTCCTCCAGCAGCAGATTCCGACGCTTGCGCTCCGACTTCATCGCGGATCAGCCTAGGCTGCGGAGCGGGCGTCAGCAAGCAGGGAACGCGCTGCCCTAGACTCAGGAGGTGGAAGCGCGACCGGCGCTGTTCTTAGACCGCGACGGCACCCTCATTCACGAGGTCCCCTACCTCGCCGATGAGGCGCTCGTGCGTTTGTTGCCGGGCGTCGGCGAGGCGCTAGGCGCGCTACAGCGCGCGGGAGTCTTGCTGATCGTGGTGTCGAATCAGAGCGGCATCGCGCGCGGGCTGCTCGACGCGGGCGACGTGCTGAAGATCCAGCAGCGCATCGACCGCGAACTCGCGCCCTTCGATGCGCGGATCGACGCTTGGTACCACTGCCCGCATCACCCCAGCGTCGGCGTGCCGCCTGAGCGGCGCCGCTGCCGTTGCCGCAAGCCGCTCGCCGGCTTGCTCGATCGCGCGGCAGAGGACTACGCGATTGATTGGGATCGAAGCGCGGGCGTCGGCGACGACGTCCGCGACTTGCAGGCCTTCGCAGCGCGACGGCTCCCCTCGGTCCTGGTCGGCACCGGCAAGGGCCGCGCCTCACGCCAGAAGCTCGCCGAACTCGGCAAGGAGCCGGATCTCTACTGCGCGCACCTCGCCGAGGCGATTCCGTGGATTCTGCGCCACACGGTGCAGCGCGCGCCTCGTGCATCGGAAGCCGCGGCGGATTAGACTCCTGGGCAATGGAGCTCCCCTCGGCACCGGATGCAGGCAGGGTCATGCTGCTGCACTCGGAGCCTGGACTGGAAGCCTGGCTCGGCCACGCGTTACCGGACGCGCGGATCGTCGCGCAGAGTTTCGAGCTCGGCGCCTGGCTACGGACCGCCTTCGATCCACAAGTGATCGGCGTCGTGCTCGACACGGAAGTGCTTCCCCTCTCGGATCTGCGCACCGTCCTCGCGAGTCTGCAGCGTGATCCGCGCCCGTGGCTGCTCGCGCTGTGCGGCGATCGTGGCCTCGCCGGTTGCGAGAACCTGCTCTCGGCGCCGCGCACCGTGGTATTGCCCAAGCCATGGACCCCGGACGGCGTCGAATTCGCTTTGCAGCTATTGCGCGGAGCCGGCGCTGCCGCTCCACCCGCCGCCGGAGCCAGTGACGCCTTTTTGACCGGCCTCGTGGAAGGTCTGCGCGATCCGCTCTCCAGCCTCGGCGGCTATCTGCAACTGTTGCAGCATCACGCGAGCAACGGCAGCACCGAGCTGTTGCGTCCGGCGATGGATTCCGCGCGCGCGTTGGAGCGGCAAATCGAATGCCTGTACCTCGCCTCCGCGCCGATCCGGCCGCGAACGGAGCGTCTTGATCTGCGCCCCTTGGCTGCAGAGGCGTTGCAGGAAGCGCGGCGGGAGGACGCGCGCGTCGAAGCGGATTTCCCTGAAGGCGAACTCGCCGCTGATGCCGACCCGCGCTACGTGCGCGCCGCGCTCGGCATCGGGCGCTTGCTCCTCGAACGTTTCGGACCCGGCGGCCCGGTGCGCTTGCAGGCCACCCGCGACGCCGACGGCCTCAGGCTCTCATGGGAAGCCCCGCACTCCGCGAGCACTGCAGCGTCGCGCGGCGACGTGGCTCCGCCCTCCTTCTTGCCTGAACTCCTCGAACGATTGGCGGCGCGTGTCCCGGCGCGACTCGTGCTGGATCGCCTCAACGGCGTCGTGCCCGTGAGCGCCGGCCTGCGGTGGGCGCGCGACGCGGCAGTCAAGGCATGACGTCTCCGATTCGATTCGTGTACAGCATCAAGTGGTACGCGAACAGAATCTGATAGAAGAACAGCACCAGGAGAACGCCGTAGCGCGCATTACGCCAGTTGCGCAGCAAGCAGAAAAAGATGGCTCCGGCGCTGATGCCTAGCCCCTTCAAGAAGATGAAGGAGCCCATGCCCAGATGGAGCAAACCCACCGCGACCGGGTTCGCCTCTTCGCCGCCGCGCTGCAAATAGACCAGCGTGAAGTGGGCGTCGAGCAAGTTGAGGAACAAAAAAGCGATCAGGATCGCGGCGTCCCTGGGCGGGTAAACGTCGACGAAAGCGCGCTGGTTCTCGCCCGGCCGGCGACCCCCGGTTCCGCGGCGGCCTCCGCGGAGACTCCAGCGCGAGAGGATCGGAGTCGGCCGCGTACGGCGATCGGGGCCGCGCCACTCGCCGATGGTTCCGGGAGAATCGGTCATCAGTGAGTGCTTCTGAGCCGCAGGACCGTGCCCACCGTCATGATGAAGATGGTGATGTCCAGAAAGACGGACTGATTCTCGATGTAGTAGAGGTCGTAGTCAACGTTCTCGTGGATCGGCGCCTTGCGCGCCTCGGAGACCTGCCACAGACCAGTGATTCCGGGCTTGACGTCGAGCCGCATGCGCTGCATCTCATCGTAGTCCTCGACGATGAACGGCATCTCCGGGCGCGGTCCGACCAAGGACATGTCGCCGCGCAAGACGTTCCACAGCTGCGGCAGTTCGTCGAGCGAAGTCTTGCGCAAGAAGCGGCCGAACGGCGTCACGCGCGGGTCCTGCGCGTCTTGCGGAGTGATCGCGTCGCCGCACATCTCGGTGAACATGGTGCGGAACTTGAAAATCCGGAAGGTCGTGTTGCGGGTGCCGCGGCGGTACTGCGCGAACAGCACCGGTCCGGGCGATTGGTGCTTGATCATCAGGGCGATCACCAGCAGGCCCGGAGACGCCGCCAGGAGCACCAAACCGGCTACTGCCACGTCCATCGCTCGTTTGAGGAAGAAATACACCGGGCGCAGCGGCACCGTGTGAGGCGTGATCAGCGGCACGGAGTCGAGGGTTTCCAGCGTAAAGCGGCGGCTGAAGAAGTGGTAGAGCCGCGGCACCACCTGGTAGCGGATGTCAAAGTCCTCGAAGCGGCGGCACAGCGCGATCAGCTCTTCTTCTTCCAGCTCGGGCTTGGCCACGATCACCAAGCGGATCTGGTGCGCGTCCCGAACGCTGTCGAGATCGCGATCGCTGCCCAGCACCTCGTACCCGCCGATGCGAGCCGAGCGGCGCTCGCTGTCCCTTTCGAGGAAACCGACAAAGTTGTAGCCCAAGGTCGGAAACAACTTGAGCTTCTGCTGGATGCGGCGCGCCATGGGTCCGGTGCCAAACACCGCCACGTTCACGTTGCCGATGCCGTGCGCGTGAAGGCGCGAGAGTAGCCGGAACGAGACCGCGCGCTGCACGATGCCGAGCAGCAGGATCGACAAGAACACGACCATCAACATCACGCGGGAATAGTCTTCGGTGCCCTCGAGTTTGAACAACTCATAGGCCGGACGTAACAGGCGGTAGAACCAATGGTCCACTTCCTGAAGCTTGCCGGCGGCCTCGCGCAGCATGAACACCAAGGTGCAGGTCAGCAGAAAGGAGAGTCCGGTCGCCTTCGAGAGTTGCCGATATTCCTCGACGTTGAGCACCGACTTCTGGCTGCGATAGAGCCCCAGGAACCAGTAGGTCAGCAGCGTCGTTCCAGTGATCAACACGAACAACTGCGCGTACTCCGCGATGCTTGCCGCGGGCACGTTGAAGAAGAACGGGAACACCCACAGGCCGACCAGGCATCCGCCGATCACGGTGAGGCCGTCGAGCCAAACCTGGAGGACCAGGAAAAGGCTCTCGAAATTCCGGCGCAAGAAGTCCATGGCTGCGGCCTCGCGTTTCTTTGAAGCCCGAGAGTGAAACTTACCCCGCCCAGAGGCCCTACTCCAACTTCCTTGTCAGGAGCGGAGCTGGCCGCCCAAGGCTTCGGCAGCCTTCTTGACTCGCTCCAGGAAGCTCTGCTCGTCACGATCCTCCAAGGTGCGGTCCAGAGCGCGTAGGACGGCATGGAAGGCCAGGCTGCGATGGCCGGGCGCCAGGCTGCCACCCTCGTAAAGATCGAAGAGTTGCAGGCTCTCCAGCAGTTTTCCGCCGGCTTGACGCAGCGCTGCCTCGATCTCGGCGTACGCGATCGTCGCGGGGATCGCGAGTGCGACGTCAACCTTGATTGCCGGCATGCGCGAAGGGCTGCGGAATCGGGCGCCAGTCACTCGGCTGGTGGCGGAAAGAACGGTCTCGAGATCGAGGAGCAAGGCGCCGTAGGCCACGCGTTCGCCGTCGATCTCCATGGTGACGCGCGGGTCGACACGGCCACTCCAGCCAAGGCACACGTCATCGTGGAGCCAGGTCAGGGCATGGGCCGGATGCAGCCAAGTCGTCGCATCACCCCCACTTCCCACTTTCGTCTCGACGCCGCTCGTGAGGCCCGCCTGACGGAGCAGGTCTTCCATGACGGCGCGCACATGCGCAAAAACGCTGTCCGGCCCCTGTTCCGGAAGCGGGCGGCGCTGCCACGCG
>JAQBVK010000196.1 GCA_027623585.1 Planctomycetota bacterium | reverse complement strand
TCGCTGCCGTGTCTCCTCTGGCTCCAACACCCGCACCGGAAGCGGCGCCCACGCGCGGCCGAATCCTTTTTGCGAGCGCCGTCACCGCGCAGACCTCGACGCCGAAGCTTTCCCCAGGCGTCCTCGATCACCAGCAAACCGTTCTCCTCACTCGTCCATGATGCTCACCGCCCTCCTCCTGCTTCTCGCACCGCAAGAACTCGTTGTCACGGAATCGGTGCAGCGCGAATTGCGCCTGCACTCCGTCAGCGAGCTGGTCTCTACGACCGGCTATTTCCTCCAGCCCTGGCAGTTCAGAATGGCTCGGGGCTCGACGCTGCCTCAAACGCCCTTTTTTCAGAAGGTTCCTCTGCTGGACATCCTGTTCACCGACCTGCAGCAGACGCCGCGCGACACCAGCAAGTTCGAATCGGTGCACGAGATCGAGGAGATTGCCTCGCGCTTCTGCCAGCCGCGGCTGGATCCGCGACAAGAGCGAATTCAGGCCGACGAGCAAGGTTGGTTGGTGTGCTACCTGCGCCCGGAGCAGCATGAATGGCTCCAACGCTTCATCGAACTGCAGCAAACGCACGAACGCCACTGGATGGCGATGGTCGAGACCGATTGGTACACGATCTCATCGAAGGACCTCGCGAAATTGAAGTTGACGAGTTCGGCCCTGCTGCTCGACGACGCCGAGCAGATCGAGCGCTACAAGGAAGTGCTCATCGCAAACAGCGCTGATCGTCTGTCTACTCCGCGCGTCTCGAGCTACCCCGGACAACTCGCTGAGCTCTCCTCTCTGAATCAGGTCTCCTACGTGAAGGAGTACAAGTTGGAGATCGTCGAACCCGGCCGGAAGGAGATCGCTGACCCGGTCGTGGACGTGATCCAGGAAGGAATCACGATGACTCTGCGCGTGCTGCAAACCGGCGACGAGTTGTACGGCTTGCGCCTTTCGTGCGCTTCCGCGGAACTCGAGCGGCCCATCCCGACCCGGCGTTTCAAACTATCGCCCGCACATCCTTCGGAAGTCGAAGTTGCGATGCCGCAGGTGCGCACCGCGAAGGTGGACGCGACCGTGCTGGTGGCCGACGGCGGCGGCGTCCTGCTGGTGACTTCCGGCCTGGCGGACGACCGCAACCTCGTGATCATGGTCAGATTCAACCGCGTCGAAGCTCCGGACGAATCGCCCGAAGAACTCGAGCCGGAAGACCCCTTCGAAGGCCGCTGAGCCGCCGCGAACCGGGCGCTAGAGATCGCGCAACCGCTTCTGACGAACGAAATTCGTGATGAAGCGGAACGCGGATTCGTCGAAGACGTTCTGCGCGGTGTCGCGCGTGTTCTTCCACCACTTCGCGTCTTGGTTCTCGCGCCACGACGCGTAGTCCAATGCCATGTGGTCGAAGGCGTAGGCCATGCGCTCTTCCGGCTTTTTGAGGTCCTGCGCGTTGGCGATGCCTTGCTCCTGGAAGTGGTTCGCGCTGTCCAGGATCATGCCGTGACCGACCTCGAACCATGCGGCGAGGTTGCCGTTGCCCCAGCGCGTCGCGCAACCAGGAGAATCCATCAGCACTTCGCAACGCTCCGGCTGTAGCACCTCGATCAAGTGCGCGCCCTGCAAGTCGTAGATCGGCACGGTTTCGTGCGGGAACACGCCCTCTAGGTAGGGCGAGTCCGGATCGCAGGCCAGCGCTTGCACGCGATCCATGATGGTGCCCTCTTCGTGCTTCGGATACATGCGCAGCACGCCCGGGTACATCGGCACGATGGTGTGGCCCAGCGACCAGCACGAGCCGAAGAAGTAACCTCCGGTGAGTACGTACCACCGCAGCGGCTCCAGGTCGCCGCGCTCGATCTCGCCGGTGCAGTTCGAGACGTAGATCGCGTAGGGATGCAGTTCCGCGCTGGACACCTTGCCCGCCTCAGTGCGTCGATGCCCGATCCCGATGCGCTCGAGCAGGGTCTCGATCGCGTCGCCGCGCGACTGGAAGACCACCACGTCGAGATCGAGGAAGGAGCTCGCGCGCGATTCGGAGGAGGAGCCGTATTCCTTGCCGCGCTTCGCCGCTTCCTCCGGCGTGAGCAGTTGCACGAGGTCCTGGTTCTTCTCCCACCAGGTCTTGTAAGCCGCCGCGCTTCGCTCGAAGCGTTGTCGAGCGACCCGGATCAAGATCTCATACGCGGTGCGCGAGACCGTGCCGTGTGGATCGTCGAGCAGCGCGATCAAGGGCGGCAAAGCCGACTTCTCGTAGACGTGCATCAACCCGACTGCGGCCGCACCGCGCATCTTCCAGTCGGCGTGTTTGGTCAATTCCGTGAGCGCGGTTGCGGCTTCGGCTCCGCGCACGCGTCCGAGTGAGACCGCTGCGCAGACCGCCACGCTCCAATCCGCGTCTTTCAAGGCGGCGATCAACGCCGGTGCCGCGCCATCCAACTCCGGCACGCCGAGTACCACCGCCGCTTTCTCGCGCACCGTCGGGTCGGCGTCCTTGGCGAGCGCCAGCATGACGCTCGCGCGCACCGCTTCGATCTTCATCTCGTGCGCGGCAGCGAGCGCGTCGAGCGCGGCGCGGCGCGCGCGCGGATGGACGTCCGTCGCGAGCATTTCTCTCAGTACCGGTTGCGCCGCCTCGTAGTTCTTCCAAGCCTTCAAGGCATGCGCCGCGCCCGCGCGAACCTCGGGTTTGCCTGCGGCGAGAGCTTTTTGCAGCAATCTCCAAGCGGCACTCCGCGTTTCTTCCGTGGCAGACTCCGCCGCGCCGAGCGCTCCGGCCCAGATGACGAAACGCAACGCCGGACCGGAGTCGGATCCGGACAGCGCCACGGAGGCGTTGCCTTGCAGCAGTTTCTGCGCGAGCGGCTGGCCATCTTCGAGCAAACTGCCGGCGAGCAAGGCGCTCACCAGTCGTCGCGACACGACGTCGTTCCATCCTGAGCGCTCCGAAGCGACGGCGAGCGCCGCGAAGAAATCCAACTCTGGCCGGCGCGTCAATGCATCGAGCGCCGCGCAAGCGACGCGGAGATCCTCGTCCGCGAGCGCGGCATCGAACAGCTCCATGCGCGCGTCAGCGGGGGCGAGCAGGAACGCCGCCGCCGCTGCCGCGCGCACTTCGGGGTCTTTGTCCTTGGCTTCGCGCTCGATCGCCTTCAAGTCGGTCAGCGTCTCCGTTGCGGCCGCGCAATCAGCGAGAGATCTCAGCGCCGCGACGCCGGTCTTCTTCGAGCCGGCTGCCGCGGCCAAACGGTCGAGGGCTTTCGCATCGGCGAATCCGGCGAGTGCGCGCGCTGCGACGGCGCGCAGACGGCGGAGCGGCGCTTCCGCGGCGAGATCGGCCAACTCCCTGGCAGCGTCCTCGGGTTTCACGCGGCCCAGTGCTGCCACGACGGCCTCCACCACTTCCCAATCATGATCCTTGAGTGCGGCGAGCAGCGCCTTCGCCGCTTTCGGATCTTCGACGGCGCGAGCCTCCAAGGCGGTGACCGCGGCGAGCCGCGTTTCCGGATCCTTGTTCTTGATGTCCTTCAGTGGATCCGAACCAACGGCGGGATCTTGGCTGCAGAGCGCAACGAGGAACAATGGGATGAGCGCGAACGCCATGGCCGTCCAGGCTAGCATTCCTGGATGGCGCAGCGTCTCCTTCAAGCCGTGTTGCCCGATGCGGATGGCGCCGGCCGCGAGGCATGTCTGAAAGAATCGTGAGCCACGCGTTGGTGGTGGCAACCTCTGGGTGAATCACGGGTGCTTCTCCAAGCCCTGGTCGCAGCCGAGCGCGCGGAGGTGTTGACCGATCGTCTGCAGGCGCGCTTCGGCTGCGCGGAAGGGTTCTCCTTGGTGCTGCTCCTCGTCGAGGCGGCTCACTCCTCTGTTCGCAGCGGCGGTGGTGCTCTCCACGGTGGTCGCCGCAATCGGATTGATTCGCCGGAGATCTCGCGATCTTGATCGGCGCGATGGTGGCCGTCGCGCTACTCACCGGGCTCGCGTTGATCAGCGCGCTGGTCTTGAGCCTGTGGCAGCGCGGCTGGTGAGCGCATGAGGTGTGCGGCGTCGCCTTAGTCCGCGAGTTCGACCTCTACTCCCGTGCGCAAGGCGAACGCGGCGGCGAGAGCGAGTTCTGTGGCGGGCATGGCGTCCTCGATGCTGCAGGCGGGAACGCCGCCAGTGGCGCACGCGGCGATGAAATCATCGAGCGCATACCACAGAGGCGTCTGCGGCAAACCGATTCCTTCCTTCAACTTGTCCTGCTCCGCGAGCTTGGTCGCATTCGCGAGCAACACCAAGCCCTGATCGCGGTGGTGGTTCTCGCGCGTGGCGTAGACCTCCCAGCCTTGCGTCGGAGAATCCGATTCCTTGTAGAGCCATCCGTGCGTTTCCGCCATGCGCACCGAGCCGTGTGTTCCGTGCACCAGGGCTTGCTCGCCGCCGTAGGAATTGCCGAGCGTCAGGTCGAGGCTCCAGGACGCGCCACCCTCGCACGCGATCTCCGACATCACCGTGTCGGCGATCTCTCGGCCATCGCGCCAGGCGAGCACGCCACCGTGCGCGCGCACGCTGCGAGGTTTCAAGCGGGTTGCATACAGCAGATAGTCGAGCCAGTGGGAAGCGATTTCTCCCGGCAGTCCGCTGCTGATTGCGGGGTCGAGGCGCCAATTGCGTTTTGCTTCCCAAGCCGGATCCGGCGCCGCTTGTCGCCAGGAGCCGCGGCGATGCGCGTGCACGTGCGCCGAGAGCAGAGCGCCGACCGCGTCGGACTGCGTGACGCCGCGCGTGCGCGTGGCGAGCGGATTGGCGCGCGAGGTGAAGCCCGCGGCGCAGACGCGGCCGGGCGCGGCGGCTGCTGCCGCTGCGAGCGCACGCGCCG
>JAQBVK010000195.1 GCA_027623585.1 Planctomycetota bacterium | reverse complement strand
ACGAGCCGCCGCAACGGGGATCTGAACCTCTTCATCATGAATCTGGACGGCTCCGGGCTCACGCAGTTGACCGATACGCTCGGATACGACGGCGGCGCCTTCTTCTCGCCGGACAGCAAGCGCTTGGTCTACCGCTCCTACCACCCGAAGACCGAGTCCGACAAGACGCGGTACCTGGAGCACCTCGCCATGGACGAGATCGAACCGGTGGCACTGCAACTCATGGTGATGAATCTCGAGAACGGCGAGAAGCGCCAGATCACCGACAACGGCGCCGCGAATTTCGGCCCCTACTGGCATCCCGACGGCAAGCGCATCATCTATTCGTCCAACCAGGACGGCGGCGGCCGCAACTTCGATCTGTGGATGATTGGCGATGACGGCTCCGACAACGAGCGCATCACGACTTGCCCCTCCTTCGACGGCTTCCCGATGTTCAGCCGCGACGGCACGCGCCTGATCTTCGCCAGCAACCGCGCCGGATCCGATCCGCGGAACACGAATCTGTTCCTGGCGGAGTGGATTGAGTCAACCAGCAGCGGCGACTAGGCCTCGGCACCGCCGCGCGCGCGCAGTCCCACGAGGTCATCGGGGAGCGGCGCTTCCACCTGCAACCGCTTGCCGGTGAGCGGATGCGGAAGGACGATACGCCACGCGTGCAGTGCGAGACGATGGCGCGGGTAGCCGTCACCTTGAACGGGATGGCCGGCGTGGCGGAAGTGCAAGCGCACTTGATCCGGTCGTCCGGTCCGAAGATCGGCTTCGACCTCGGTTGCGCCGGGATGCGACGCGATCACACGCCAGCGAGTTTCGGCGGGATCACCCCGTCCAACAACCCGCGCCACGCCTCTTTTCTCGACGATCGGGAAAGCGTAACGGCCGGAGCGTGCGTGCAGATCGCCCTGTACCAGGGCCCAAAAAAATTCCTCGACCTTGCGCTCGCGGAACAGATCCGCGAGCGCGGCGGCGGTCTGCTGGTCGCGCGCGAACAGCATCACGCCCGAAATGTCACGATCCAGGCTATGCGCCGGCAGCGGATTCAAACCCAAACCGTCGAGGCGCGCGAGCAGGCTGTCCTCCTCCGAGTTCGGTACCGGCACGCCGAGCATGCCCGCCGGCTTGTTCGCCACGATCAAGGCCTCGTCCTCGTGCAGGATCAAGGCGTGGTCGGGCGGTTCAGTGACCAAGAGTGCTCCTGACTAACGAATCCCGCAGGCGGCGAAGGCGCGGTCGCGGATGGCGCGGGCCTGGACGCGGGCGCGGGCAGCGCCGGACTCGAGCGCTTGCCAGACCCGTTCAGGGTGGGCGAGGAAGTCCTCGCGCTGCGCGCGAGCGTTGGCGAAATGGGAATCAATGGCCTCGGTGAGCCGCCCCTTGAGGTGGCCGTAGCCGGGCGCGCCTTCACCGCCTTGGCGGACGGCGTCTTTGAGGCTCTTGAGCTCGGCCGGATCCAAGAACAGCGCGAGCAGATCGAAGAGGAAGATCGCGTCGGGATCCTTCGGCTCCTCAGGCGGGCGTGAATCGGTCACGATTTGGCCGATGCGCTTCTTGAGCTTCTTGCCGCTCTCGAACAGCCAGACGTCATTACCGTAGGATTTGGACATCTTCTGTCCATCCAGGCCCGGTACCTTCTTCGCCGCCCCCGCCGCGGGCAGCAGGCATTCCGGTCGGCGAAATACTTCACTGTTGTAGACCTCGTGGAAGTGCCCCGCCATGTCCTGCGTCATCTCGACGTGCTGTACCTGATCCTGCCCCACCGGCACGAAGTCGGCGTCGTAGGCGAGGATGTCGGCCGCCATCAGAATCGGATAGGTGAACAAGCCGACGCTGGATTTGATCCCGCGCGCGGTCTTGTCCTTGAAAGAGTGCGCACGCTCGAGCAGCCCCATGCCGGTCACGGTGCTCAAGAGCCACGCGATCTCCATCACTTCGGGAACGTCGCTCTGCCGCCACAGCACCGCTTTCTCGGGATCGAGCCCGAGCGACAGATAAGTCACCGCGGTCTCGAACACGTTTCGGCGCAGGACCTCGGGATCGCGCACCGTGGTCAGCGCATGGAAGTCCGCGATGAAGTACCAATGCTTCCCGGGCTGCTGCGCGAGCGCGATGTGATGCTGGATCGCCCCGAAGTAGTTGCCGAGGTGCAACAACCCGCTGGGCTGGATGCCGGAGAGGTAGGACTTCATTCCGCGCCCGCCCTCAGCCGCCCCAGTTCCAGGTGATCGGCATCTCGACGTTCGCGCCGAGCGTCTTGTGCACTGGGCAGGTCTCAGCCGCGTTGATCAGCAACTTCTTCTGCTTGTCGTCGAGCGCGCCGGGCACGGTGATCACCACCGGCAGACGCGCAATGCGCCGCGGCGGCTCGGCGCTCATGTGCTTCTCGACCTTGACCGTGGCGCCTTGCAGCGCGATGCCGTGGCGCTCCGCCATGATCCCCATGATCGTCAGCATGCAGGTGCCGAGCGCGGTGGCGACCAGGTCGGTCGGGCTGAAACTCTGGCCCTTGCCTTGATTGTCCACCGGGGCGTCGGTGTGCAAGGTCTTGCCGCTGGGGCCGTGCGCGGCCTCGCAGCGCAGCCCGCCCTGGTAGGTGACGGTGATTTCGACGGCCATGGTTCTCGCGCGTATCGTAGAGCCGCCATGCTGATCGTTCCGCTCCTGCTCGCCGCCGCCGCCGCCCAAGAGACCGTTGAAGAGTCGATCGGACGCCTGATCGTGCTCAACAAGGCCGAAGCCAGCGCCTCCCTGCTGGAACTGAGCACCGGCGAGGAACGCGTGCGGCTGCCGGTCGGCGTGGGGCCGCACGAAGTCGCGGTCTCGCCCGACGGCCGCTGGGCAGTAGTCGCCAACTACGGCACGCAGGTGCCCGGCTCCTCCTTAACGGTGCTCGACCTGCTCGAGGAACGCGCGGCACGCACCATCGAGCTCGGCGCGGCGGCGCGCCCGCACGGCCTCCTCTACGAGCCCGACGGCGAGCACGTCTGGGTCACGGCCGAGCAGCGCAAATCCTTGCTGCGCGTGCGCGTGTCCGACGGAGTCACGGTGCAGGAGATCGCGACTCCGCAGCCCATCGGTCACATGGTGACGCGCGCGCCCTACGACCACATCTTCGTGAGTCACATCGGAGGCGGCGGCATCACCCCGGTGCGGCCGACCAGCGACGGCTGGAAGGCCGGCGCTTTCCTTCCCACCGGCGGAGGCGCCGAGGGCTTGGCGATGGATGGGCGCGGCGACGCGCTGTGGGTCGGCAACCGCGCCGATGACACGCTGACCGTGATCAATCCCTCGAACATGAAGATCCTCGCCACGCTTCCAGCGGAGGGCTTTCCGATCCGCCTGCAGTTCACCACCGATGGCTACACGGTGCTGGTCTCCTGCGCGCAAGCCGGTGTGCTGCGTTTCTACAACGCCCGCAACATGCAGGAAGACGGTCCGCCCGTGGACTTCGGCGCGCAGGTCAAGGCCGGCCGTACCGAGGGCCGACTGCTCGACGAGTTCGGCGACAGCCCGACGCCGATCGGCATCGTGCATCCGACCGGAAGCAGGCGCGCCTACGTCGCACTCGCGAACGCCGACCGCATCGCCGAAGTGGATCTCGGATCCCGCACTGTGCTGCGCTGGCTCAAGGCCGGCAAGGAGCCCGACGGGATGGCGTGGTATCCAGGCTTCTAGCGCACTTCCCACTCCAGCATGCCGGCGGAGAACTCCTCCTGCAGGCGAATGCGGAGGCGGATCGCGGTCGTCGTGACGGGAGCGAAGGACTGCTCGTTCCAAGCGTTGATCGCCACACCGAGCGGGACGAAGGCATTGACCGCTTGCCACGCGCCGTCGGCGGCGAGAGTCTCCACTTGGGCGTTCGCGGGCACCCGGCAGCGGCCGAGGCCGGTGTCGTCGAACCAATAGACGCGCACGGCGGAGACCTGGGTCGGCGCGGCGAAGTCGTAGCGCAGCCACTCCTCAGTGCCGAGACGCGGCCAGAAGGTGTGGCGGGGCACCGAGTGATCTCCGCTGGATTCGGGATGCAACCCATCGTGGAGGGCGGCGAGGGTGTCGAGTTCGAAGACGTGGGACGCGCTCGGCGGCGCGTCGGTGGCGAGAGTGGGCATGGCGGGCAAGCGGGCGAGTGCGGGGCTGCGCGGGATCCACACCGCCATGCCGCCAGAACCTCGGTTGGCCCACGCGTAGTAGGGAATCATGCGGATCGGAGCGTCCACGCTCTGCACGCTACCGTCAGCGGCGCGCACGGCGCGCAGGCCGACGCCTTCCAGCACCGTGACGCCTCCGAGCAGATCGGGCTCCCACCGCGGCGTGAGCGCGGCGTCGTCCGGCAGCCAGAGGTCTTCGACGCGGCCGTCGTGGTCCACACCCTCGATGCAGTAGACGATCGGTCCGCGCTCGATCGCAACGCGCCCGCGACAAGCCGCGACCTCGTCGCGCGCAATGACGCGCCGCACTGGAAGCGGAAACTCCCACTCCGCGCTGCTGCCTGCGCTCCACGCCACGCGCTCCTCGACCCAGTCGGTCGCGAGGATTGCCGGTGAGTCGTCAGCGTACTCGTAGAGGCCGCCCGGCGCCGGCACGGCGCGCGCGCCGTTGGGGACGCGCACGCGAATCGTGAACGGCAGCGCTCCACCCTCCTCGACCTCCTCCACCACCACGCGCACCGTGCCGTCCCAAGGCCACCCGGTCTCCATGCGCAGCGTGACGGCGCGGTCGGCAATGCGGAGTTGGACCGTGCCGGATTGCAGCAGGCAAGCGACCGCAGCGTCGCCTTGCACCGCCCACTGCATCCCCGGCACTGAAGGGATCGTGCGCACCACGTTGACCGGGCAGCAGGAAGTCCCGAACC
>JAQBVK010000194.1 GCA_027623585.1 Planctomycetota bacterium | reverse complement strand
GCGCTCCGCGAGCGGCGCGCGCACGCCGTTGCTCAAACTCTGGCCGATGCGCGTGATCTCGCGCGCGTCCGCGCCGATCAGACGCGGCGCGAACTCGCGCGCGAGAATCGCCGTCAACCCCGCGCAGTCCCCGGCGCTGCCGACTCCGGCTTTTGCTTCCCCATAACCGACCAGCCCGTTCTCGGTGCGGATCGTCACGAGCACGCCGTCGAAGGCTTCGATGCGGCCGAAGTCGGAGACATGCTGCTTGGCGGCAGGCAGCGGCACCCGCAGCCACACGGCCTCGACTTCGCGGATCTTCATGGACACGCGGCGCTAGCGGCGCACCAACGGGAGCAGGGTGCGCGACGCGGTCTCGTAGAGCATGGTGTAGAACTCCTCCGACAGCAGGCTGCTGCCGTGGTCCTGGATGAACTTCAACTGCTCGGCGCTGATGTCCACCGGGTTCAGCTCGACCTGGTTCGGCCACGGCGTGGCGGGCGTGCGGTCCACCGGCGCCACCGCCTCCATGGTCAACGCGCCGGTGTAGCCGATTTCCTTGAGCGTGGCGACGGTCTTCGCCCAGTCGATCCGCCCCATCCCGGGCGCGAGCCGGTTGTTCTCAGCGACGTGGAAGTCGCGCAGCCGTTTGCCCACTTTGCGGATGGTTTCGAACATGTCGACCTCTTCGATGTTCATGTGGAACACGTCGAGGCAGACGCCGCACTCCGGCCCCACCGCCTCCGCCAACGCCAACGCTTGGTCTCCGCGGTTCAGGAAGTAGGTCTCGAAGCGGTTCAACGGCTCGAGCGCCATCACCACGCCGCACGATTTCGCGTAGGCGTAGACCTCCTGCAGCCCGTCCACCACCCACTTCCACTCCTCCTCCGGCGTGCCTTCGGCCGAGATCTTGCCGACCGTGGCGGGCACGATCGTGATCTCGGTGCCCTCCAATTCCTTCACCCTGGTCACGATGGACTTCACGTAGTCCACCGACTTGGCACGCTGCGCTTCGTCCTTGGCGGCAAGATTCCGCTCGCCGAGCGTCAGCGTGACCGCGCCCCAGCAGCGGATCCCGTACTGCTTGAGCAGAGGCCGGCACTCCTTGGTCGGAAACTGCGTCGGCTCGCCGCTGATTTCGATGCTTTCGAAGCCGAGACGCTTGATGCGCTTGAGCGTCACCTCGAGCGGCTCGGCGCGCATCCAATTGTGGGTGGAGAGATGCATGACTATTTCAGGGCCTCAGCCCAGGATTCTTCGCCGAAACCAACCATCCAATTGCCGTTGCCGATGCGCGCGGTCGGCGCGCGGAGATTGCCGGTCGGGCCGAGCACGGCTTCCGCAAACCCTGCGCTTCCGGGCGGCGATTCCCGGAGGTCGACCAGCGCCGCCTTGGGGCCACGTGAAACCGTCACGCTCATCGCTCCCGCGAAGAGCGCCTTCAAAGCGCCTATGCCGAACTTCTTCGTGCTCGCCTTCACCGTCACACGGACAGTGGCGCCACGCTTCTCGATGAAAGCGTCGGCTTTCGCGCACGAGGTTCAGCCGCTGCGGTGGTAGTACCAGTCGATGCTCTTCGGCATGCCCTCATCCTAGTGCAACGCGTAACCGGCTGGAGCGTAGGGACGACAAGGCCCAAATATTCATGCTGCTCCCCGAGCTGGCGGATCCAATTCTGATCGAGGCCGCCGGCTCGCCGATCGCCACCGTCAACGGCCACGCCGCCCCGTTCGTGCTTGATTTCGACGGCGACGGGCGCCAAGACCTCGTGGTCGGCGAGTTCGGGGGGAGCCCTTCTACCTGCAGGCCGGCGGCGCCGACGCTTCGGTGCCGAGTTCATGATGCATCGGCTTCGATCCGCAGTTCGCGGATCTGGACGGCGACGGCGTCACGGACGTGCTCAGCGGTCTCTACTCGCCGGGTGAAGTGCACTTCTATCACGGCCTCGGCAAGGGCGCCTTCGCCGCGCGCACCGTCATCGAAGAGAACCGGAACGAGAGCGCGATGATGGCTTGCACCAACGCCGCCGATTGCGACGCCGACGGCGACCTCGATCTGTTCATCGGCGACGAGGCCGGCGACATCACCTTCTTCCGCGGGCGCGAAGACGGCGCCTACGAAGCGGGCATCTCGATCTTCACCGGTCTCACCCACGCACAACCGAAGTACACGGAAGTGCGCGACAGCCTCGGCGAGGATCCCGTGATCCCCGGCTACCGCCTGCGCCTGGCCGTCGCGGATTGGAACCGCGACGGCGCGCTCGATCTGCTGATCGGAAATTGTGAGCCGACCGAGGCCGGCACCACCGGCCACGTCCGCGTGCTCTTGCGCAAGCAGTTGCTCTGAGCGGCTACAGCGGTCGGCGCTCGCGTTGTAGCGCGTGAAGCGCATCTGCGCGCGCCGATGGCGATGACGAAGGGGCCACTCACGCAGTCGCAGCCAGGCACAGCGTGAACCGCAGGAGCAAGACGGACATCCGCCTAGGCTGGCAGGCTTTTTGGCTTCCACGCGAACGCACAATTTGCGTCCGTTTCGCATAGTCTGATGGATGCATGCGTACTGCCTTCCCCATGGTGTTGTTCGCGTTCCTTTTCCCCTCCCCTGCAGTCGCTCAAGGCGTCTGCGGTTGGGATCTCGCCGCCGACTGGAGTAACTCCCTCAATCCCAACGGTGAGTGGTCCTACAACGCCGGCAAACATCGGCCTCGAGGCGTTGGTAGCGCGTGGCGTCGCCGATCTGCATCGTGCCTTCGACGGCGCGATCCAACTTCATAAGAAACCATTCGTTGCCGTCGCTTGGATCTGCGGGAAGCGAAACAATGCTGCCGCTGCGTGGCAGGAAGTCGGTGGCCGCGCCGCTGCCGGGGTTGGCGCGCAACTCACAGCGAACGCCGATCGGATTGCTCTGCACGGAAGTCGGAATCGGCGGCGGCAAACGGGAAGGGGCGGCGGGCTGCTTCAACATGCGCCACGCCGACCACAACGCGCCCGCCCCGAGCGTGAAGAGTTCCGTGTGCCCGCAGGCGGCGCACACTCTCGCGCGCAGTTCCGCGTGCACGGATCCGCGCGCCAGCAAGGGGTGCGGATTGGCCGACACCTCGACTTCGATGGCGGGATGCTTCCAGTTCCCGGTGGCCGGGCCGACCACCGGAAGATCGTCCATCAGGCGCGTCGCATTGCAGCGCGGACAGACCTCCGCCGTTGGTTCGGCGCGCGGCGCATCCGGCTCGAATTCCGGCGCATGCTCGGGCATTCAGGGTCGCTTCAGGTTCCGGGATAGGATGAGCGCGGAGGATACCCCCATGAAACACTTACTGACCCTGACGACGATGGTGCTGGCCACCCTTGCTTGGGGATGCCAAAATCTGCATCACGACGGTGACGACGACGGCGACGAACACGAAATTGCTCTGAACCAAGTTCCGCATAACGTTTTGGCTGCCGCAGTGGCCAAGGTGCCTGGCTTCGTGCTCGAGGAAGCCTGCACTGAGGACGAAGACGGCGTATTGATCTATTGCCTCGAAGGCAAAGCCAACGGGAAGGAATACGAGATCGACGTCACCGCCGCGGGCAAGGTGATGGAAGTCGAGTCCGGCGAGGACGAAGACGAAGACGAAGAAGACGACGACTAGTCCAGTCCGCTCTGCTCGATTCGATCAACGGCCGGGGAG
Organism: Planctomycetota bacterium; assembly: GCA_027623585.1. Classification (GTDB taxonomy): domain Bacteria; phylum Planctomycetota; class UBA1135; order UBA1135; family UBA1135; genus JAQBVK01. The sequence continues at coordinate 1,242 of JAQBVK010000194.1, read as the reverse complement.
AAGGATTCTTCCCGGCCTTTTCGTGAGAACATTTCTTCAACGTCCCATCCGAGGCTCACCAAGGCCGGCACCAGGAACAGCGTGAACAGGGTGCTCAAGAGCAGGCCGCCGAGAATCACCGCAGCCAAGCCCTGATAGAGCTCGGCGCCGGCGCCGCTGCCGATTGCGAGCGGCAGCATGCCGGACACAGTCGTCGTCACCGTCATCACGATCGGCCGCAGGCGCGTGCGCGCGGCTTCCGCCAAGGCTTTGCGCCGCTCGACGCCGGCGACGCGCAGGTTGTTGGCTTGGTGGATCACCAGGATGGCATTGTTCACCACGATGCCTGCGAGAATCACGAAGCCGAGCATCGCGAGCAGATCGTAGGAAGCGGAGTGGAACCAGCGGTGCGCGAAACTGATGCCGAGCAAGCCGCCGGTCATCGCGAGCGGCACCGTCACCAGAATCACGATCGGTTGCAACCAGGATCGGAACAGACTCACGAGCAACAGGTAGGTGATCAAGATCGCGAGCCAGAAGGAACCGGTCAATTCGTCCACCGTCAAACTGAACTTGTCGGCGGAGCCGCCGAGCCGCAGGTCGTAGCCGGGCGGCAACTCGCGCAAGGCGGGCGCGACCAGGTTGTCGCGCACGTCATCGAGCACCGATTGCAAGACCGCGTCGCCCTGCAACGTCACCGTGAGGGTGATCGCGCGCTCGCGCTCGAGGCGGTTCACGCTCTGCGGACCGGTTGAGCGCACCACGCTCGCCAAGGCGCCCAGTTGAGTCACGGAACCATTCGGTGTGACCACCGGCAGCCGCGCCAAGTCTTCCGCGCTGCGCACACGCTCCGGCGGCACCACCGCGATCACGTCCACGTCGCGCCCGCTGCCGCCCCAAGTGCCCACGATACGGCCGGCCAACGCGGTCTCCACCACGCTGGCCACTTGCTGCACGCTCATACCGGCCTCGTAGGCGAGATAAGGATCCGGTGATACGCGCAGTTCGGGGCGGCCTTGCACGAAATCGTTCTGCACGCCGTAGGGTTGCACTCCGGGCCAAGCGCCAAGCTTCTGCTGCAACTGACTGGCGGTCGCGTTGAGCAGTTCGAGGTCGGGTCCGCGGATCTCCACCGTGAACTGCTTGCCGGAGTCGCGGAACAGGCTCTGACGAATCGGCACCATGTAACGGGTGCCCGGTGCGGTCAGACAAATGGGAAAGAATTTCGCGAGGTAGCCGTCGAGCCCGGGTCCGTCGGCGTAC
>JAQBVK010000193.1 GCA_027623585.1 Planctomycetota bacterium | reverse complement strand
AGGCATCACCTCGGTACACGACGCCGGCGTGGGGGAGCGAGAGATCGCGCTCTATCAGCGCTGGGCGCGCGATGGGCGGCTGCGCTTGCGTGTGCACGCGATGTTGCACGGAAACGATGCGGAGCTGCTCGAGCGCCACTTCGCGCACGGCACCGAACCCGACTACGCAGGTCTGGGGGTGCTCGCCGTGCGCGCGGTGAAGGTTTACGCCGACGGCGCGCTGGGATCGCGGGGCGCTTTTCTGCTCGAGGATTACAGCGACGAGCCCGGCAATCATGGCTTGCCGCAGATCTCCGCCTCAGAGCTCGGCGAGCTCTGCGTCAGCGCTCGAGCCGCGGGCTATCAGGTCTGCACGCACGCGATCGGCGACGGCGGCAACCGCCTCGTACTCGACGCCTACGAAGCGCACGGTGAGGTCGACGCGCGTTGGCGCATCGAGCACGCGCAAGTCCTCGATCGCGACGACGTCATGCGTTTTTCCGAACTCGGCGTGCTGCCGTCGATGCAGACGCAACACCAAACCAGCGACATGCCGTGGGCGGAAGCGCGGCTCGGTCCGGAGCGGGTGCGCGGCGCCTATGCCTGGCGCTGGTTGCTCGACGCGGGCTGCATGATCGCGAACGGCAGCGACGCGCCGGTCGAAACCCTGGACCTGCGCTCCGCGTGGTGCGCGGCTGTTCACCGCCGCACCCTCAGCGGCGAACCGCTGGAGAGTTGGCATCCGGAACAGCGCATGACTGCGGATGAGGCGCTGCGCGCCATGACGATCTGGCCTGCCTACGCGGCTTTCCGCGAGAGCGATCTTGGCCGGCTTGCTCCGGGCTACCGCGCCGACTTCGTCGTTCTGGATCGCGCGCTGCCTGGCTTGAGTCCGGCCGAGATCGCTGCGCTTCGCATCGAACAAGTTTGGTTTGCGGGCGCGCGCGTGCGCTGATGCGCGGCCAAGATTTGGTCGGTCGCGCTCCGGTACACTTTTGGCCGTTTCACGCCATTCCATGTCATCCTTCAGCCGCATCCAGACCCTGCTCGGCGACCAGGCCGATTCCCTACTTGGCTTCAGCGCGCCCAAGATCGCGCGCGCGCGCCTTCACGAGCCGGGCCCGGACTTCGTGGACCGCTGCTTTGCACTCTCGGACCGCCCCACGCGCGTTTTGGGTGGCCTGCAGTCGCTGCTGAGTCACGGCCGCCTTGCGAACACCGGCTACGTTTCGATCCTGCCGGTGGATCAGGGCATCGAGCACAGTGCGGGCGCCTCGTTTGCGCCGAATCCGGATTACTTCGATCCGGCGAAAATCGTCGAATTGGCGATCGAAGGCGGCTGCAACGCGGTGGCCTCCACGCTCGGCGTGCTCGGCTCGGTTGCGCGCCAATACGCGCACAAGATTCCCTTCTTGGTCAAGATCAATCACAACGAGTTCCTCTCGTACCCGAACACCTACGACCAGACCCTGTTCGCCTCCGCCGAGCAAGCCTTCGACATGGGCGCGCAGGCGATCGGTGCGACGATCTACTTCGGCAGCGCGGAAAGCCGTCGCCAATTGATCGAGGTCTCCGAGGCTTTCGCGCGCGCGCACGAGCTCGGCATGACCACCGTTCTGTGGTGCTACCTACGCAACTCGAGCTTCAAGAAGGACGGCGTGGACTACCACGTGGCCGCCGATTTGACCAGCCAGGCCAACCACCTCGGCGTGACGATTCAAGCCGACATCATCAAGCAGAAGTTGCCGGAACACAACGGCAACGGCTACGACGCGATCAAGTTCGGAAAGACTCACAAGAAGGTCTACACCGAGTTGTCGTCCGATCACCCGATCGACCTCTGCCGCTACCAGGTGGCCGGTTGTTACATGGGACGCTCCGGACTGATCAACAGCGGCGGCGCGAGCGGAGCGAACGATCTGCAGGACGCGGTGGTTACTGCCACGATCAACAAGCGCGCGGGCGGCATGGGCCTGATCAGCGGGCGGAAGGCCTTCCAAAAGCCGATGCGCGACGGCGTGGCCTTGTTGAACGCGATCCAGGACGTCTATCTCTGCAAAGAGATCAGCGTCGCTTAAGGCAGCGCCGCGCCCTCACTCGCGCGCGCCGGGCGAAGGCCGGCTCAGGCGCTGCACGCGCTCCGGCCAGGCCTTGTCCAATTCCGCGAGGCGTCGCCCGAAACTTTCGCTGAAGGCGCTGCCGCCGCCGCGATTTCGAAACGCGACCACCAAGAAGGCGCGGAACTCCTTCTCGAAGCTCTTGCCCTCCGGATAGAGCAAGGAGTGCAGCAGGGTGTAGGCCTGCGCCCGCAGCTCCTCGGCGCGGGGGCCGACGAACTCCGCGCCGGCCGCGATCGCGATCGCGGCAGCGGAACGCGGCGCGGACAGAGCGGCGTGCCGATCGATCCAATTCTGCGCGGGCAGGCGCGGATCGCATGCGGGCAAGCCTGAACCCCACTGGGTGCCTTCCTCGAGCAAGATCCCGGCGCCCGCGCGCAGCCATGCCGGAACCTCGGAAGGGCTCTTGGTGCGCTCTTCGGCGGCTGCCGCTAGGACCGCGTCAGCGAGTAATCGTTCATAATTCACCGGGCGTTCGATGCCGCCCTCCGTGGAATCCAGCCAGGTATGGAGGACGTGTGTTACCGGATCCCAGTGCCCGTCGAGACGTGCATCGGCCTGCGGATAGCCGCGGTCTTTCGCGGACCACACGCGCACGGCGATCGGATTGCGCAGGTCCCAGAGTTCGGCGCGCGCTTGAAAGAGCGCATAGAGTTCTCCGTAGAAGTACTCGGCCGACGCGGCGGTGATCACGGCGCGATCCAAAGGGCCCGAGATCTCGAGCGCGAAGTGCATGGTGGTGAAGATCCACGGCTGCTCGGCCTGCATGCGCTGCCGCATCAGATCGGGCCAGGTCGCCTGGCGTCCTTCACCGAAGGGGATCAGCCAGACTTCGCCGCGCGCCTCGTGGCCGAGCGCGCGGTGCGCGCCTTCATGCGTCTCATCGATCGCGAGCGCGCGCCACAGCGCGAGCCGCTCGTCGCGGAGGTATCCATGCGCGAGGCACCAGCCCGCGAAGGCGAATGCTTCATCGGCGCTGCTGCGGTCGGAGTAGGCCTGCTGCAATCGCTCACGGAACTCGGCATATTGCGCGCGCGGACCGCTCATCGCCTTGATTTTCTTGCGCGAGAAGCTGCGGACTTCGCCTTTCTCATCGAGCAGCTCGATCTCGTCCTCTCCCGCGCGCAAGAGGGTGCCGTTCAAGAGCTTGCCGGCCTTCAGATACACGCTGTCCTTCGCCGTCTCCAGCGGCGGAGCCTGGACCAGCAGCAGCAGGGCGGTAAGCGTGAGGAACACGAGCCTGAGCCTAGCCGATCAGCCCGTCGCGGCAACGCGCTCTGCTTACCAGTACAGGCCGCCGGACGAACTCACCTGCCAGGAATCGTCGCGCACTGGATCCAGGTAGGGATTCCCCGCGCTGAAATCGTCGGGAGTGCCGCGGAGCACGAACTTGTAGTTCACGCCGTCTGAGCGATACATGTAGCCGAGCTCATGAGTCGGGTACTGGCTGTCCGGATCTTTGGGCAGACTGGGAAGGAAGTTCGGCACCAAGCCTGGGATGTAGGAATTGCCGGCGTCGTAGCCGAAGCCGCCGTGCTCCGTCATGTCCCCGCGCCACTCGCTTTCGGTGCTCGGATACTCGCCGTGCGTTCTGTGGAAGGATTCGAGCGCGGCTTGAACGTTCTTGAGATCGGAGCCGCGGCGGGCTTCACGGCGCGAACCATGATGTCCATCGTCCAAAACGGGCGGCATCAACACGCCCGCGCACAGCAGCGTCATGAAAGTTCCGCCGACCACCCATCCCCACGCCGCTTTCGCCTTCACGGGCTTACCAGTTGTAGCCGCCGGGCGAACTCACCTGCCAGGCCGAGGCCGGACGCGCAGGATCGTAGAAGTTGTTGCCGAGCGGGAAAGTGGAGGGCGTCGCGTTGATCACGAATTTGAAGTCGCGACCGTCCGAGCGATACATGTAACCGGCGCCGCTGGCGTTCGGATAGGCCGGACTCGGGTCCTTGGGCAACACCGGCAGGAAATCCGGCACCAGACTCGGGATGTAACCCGTGGACCCATAGCCGTGCTCGCCGTACGGCTGCGAGTCACCTTGCCAAGCGTCGGAGGTGTCCGGGTAGTTCCCGTTCAACTGCCGGAAGGTCGCCAGCGCGCTGGCCACCGAGCGGAGGTCGCCGGCGCGGCGCCCGTCGCGCGCGCGCTGGGATTCCTGCTCCAGCAATGGGATCAGGATGCCGGCGAGCAGGGCGATGATCGTGACCACGATCAACATTTCGATGATGGTGAAGCCGGATCGGGGAGAGCGCTGCATCGTCATGTTCGAGTTCCAATCGTTTATCGGATGCCTCGGCGTGCCTCTAAAGCAAAGCCGCCGCCGGTACTTGCGTACCGGCGGCGTCCAGATGACTCGGTCTCAGCCGAGCTTCCCTCGGCGTGCGCTTACCAGTTGTAAGCGCCCGGGCTGCTGACCTGCCAAGCGGTTCCAATGCGAGCCGGATCCAGGAAGGGGTTGCCGGCGTCGAAGCCTTCCGGGGTGCCGTTCAGCACGAACTTGTAGTCGGTCGTGTTAGACCTGTACATGTAGCCGGCCGAAGCGGTCGGGTACTGGCTGTCCGGATCTTTCGGCAGACTGGGCAAGAAATCCGGCACGAGGCCCAGGATGTAGGGGTCGATCGCGTCGTAGCCGTGGCCACCGTTATCGCTCATGTCTCCCGACCACGCACCGGCGGTGTCCGGATAGAGGCCGAAGGTACGACGATAGGTCTCCAGCGCGGCCTGAACGTTCTTCAGGTCCGAGCCACGCCGCGCTTCTCGCGCGGATCTCCCCGCGTCGTCGAGCACGGGAATCAAGATTCCGGCCAACATGGCCAGAATCGTCACTACGA
>JAQBVK010000192.1 GCA_027623585.1 Planctomycetota bacterium | reverse complement strand
CCGGCGTCCCGGTGGTGGTGGCGATCAACAAGATCGACGCCGTCGGCGCGAACATCCAGCAGGTCAAGACGCAACTCTCCAACATCGACCTGCAGCCCGAGGAATGGGGCGGCTCGACCGGCGTGGTCGAGGTCAGCGGCCTGCGCAAGACCGGCATCGACAAGTTGCTGGAACGCGTGCTGCTCGAGGCCGAGATCCTCGGGCTCAAGGCCCACGCCAAGGGCGACGCCGTCGGCGTCGTGCTCGAGGCCGCGCTCGAGAAGGGCAAGGGCAAGGTCGCCACGATCCTGGTGCAGGACGGCACGCTGCGCTCCAAGGACATCGTGCTGGCCGGCACCACCTACGGCAAGATCCGGCTGATGTTCGACCACGCCGGCAAGCCGCTCAAAGAGGCGGGTCCGAGCATGCCGGTGCAGATCCTCGGCCTCGAAGAACTGCCGCCGATCGGCGAGAAGTTCTACGTGGTGGACGACGTGAAGGCCGCGAAGAGCGTCGCCGAGAAGCGCGCGATGCTGAAGATGGAGAAGGATCGCCGCGAAAAGGCCGCGGGCGTCACCGCCGCCAACCTCTTCGACAAGCTCGACGAGTCGCAGTCCAAGCGCATTCGCTACGTGATCAAGGCCGACGCGCAGGGTTCGCTCGAGGTGCTGAAGAAGACCGTCGAGGAGCTCGGCAACGAGGAAGTGATCGTGGACGTGGTCCACGCAGGCGTCGGCGGAGTCTCCGAGACCGACGTGCTGCTCGCCGAGACCGCCCATGCGGCGATCCTCGCCTTCCACGTCATGCCCGACGGCAAGGCGCGCAAGGAAGCCGAGCGCGTGCGCGTCGACATCCGCCGCTACGAGGTGATCTACGAGCTGCTGGAGTCGGTTCAGCTGGAAGTCGCCGGTCTGCTCACGCCGGAGACGCGCGAAGACGTCATCGGCACGGCCGAAGTGATGCAGATCTTCCGTTCCTCGCGCTGGGGCGTGATCGCGGGCTGCCGCGTGACCCAAGGCAAGCTGAAGCGCGCCTGCCGCGCGCGCGTGGTGCGCGACGGCCGCAAGATCTACGAAGCGCCTTTTGCGTCGCTGCGTCACCTCAAGGACGACGTGCGCGAAGTCGAAGCCCCGAAGGAGTGCGGCCTCAAGGTCCAGGACTTCGAGGACCTCAAGGTCGGCGACTTGATCGAGGCGGTCGAGACTTCGAACGTCGTTCCCGTGCTTGCGGGCAGCGTCGGCTCGGAGCGCGAAGCCTGATCTGGTCACCCAGCGAGGACGTCAGCCATGGCCAGCGAAAAGCGCAGGCACCAGATCGAGAAACGCATCCAGCAGAAGATCGCGCAGGTCTTGCTGCACGAGATGAAGGATCCGCGCATCGGGTTCATCACCATTACGGGCGTCGTGATCAGCGGCGATCTTGCCGTGGCCCGGGTGAAGTGGTCGGTTTACGACGCCACGGAACGCCCGCGGACTGAGAGTCTGTTCAAGCACGCGCACGGATTCCTGCGCAGTGAGGTCGCGCGCGATCTGCAACTCCGCAGCGCGCCGCAATTGGTGTTCGAGTACGACGACGGCTTGGAGCGCGCCGAGCGCATCGAGGCGATCTTGCGGAAGGTGCTGCCGCGACAGGAGCCGACGCCGGCGCCGATTCCGACCGAGCCGGAACGCGGCGATGAGCCTGATGCCTGATCCCGGCGAGGCGCCGCGCAGATTGCGGCGGGCCGAAACGGTGCTCGCGCAGCGCACGGGCCGGCTGATGGTGGTGTTGGAGCGTTGCGCCGACGAAAACAACCGCCAGGCGGTACTGCGCACGGCCGAGGCTTTCGGCGTGCATCACGTCGCGCTGGTGGACACGCCCGGGCTGACGGCGACGCGAATCTCGAAAAGCGTCACGCGCGGGGCGGCGGCTTGGCTCGAGCTGCATCGATTCACCACTTCGGCCGAGTGCCTGGCGGCGCTCCGCGCCGGCGGCTGGACGATCTGGGCCACCGACCTCTCCCCCGCTGCCGAGGAGGCATCGGCGGCGCAACTCGCCCCCCTGCCCGCGAAACTGGCGCTCGTGTTCGGCCGCGAGGTGGACGGCGTCAGCGCCGAGATGCTGGCAGCCGCCGAGCGCCGCCTCTATCTTCCGATCGCCGGATTCACCGAATCCTTCAATCTTTCGGTTTCGGCGGCCTTGTTGTTGCAGCGCTTGTTCGACGCCTGCCCGGAGATGCGCGGGGATCTCGACGAGGACACTCGCGCCGCGATCCGCGCCCGCTGGTACCGGCGCCTGGCGGGCGGCAAGCATCCTGCGCGCTTCGATGAGTGGCTGGCGTCGCCGCCGGAGCCGCTCGACGAGCTCCGCGCCGGCCCTACGGACAAACTTCCTCGCATGCGCAAGCGCCTCGCGCGGAGACTCGGCATGCGCACATCGGCGACGGAGGGCGGCGGCGCGCCGTCCGAGCCGGCCGGCTGATCCGGCGCCGCGGAGGTATCGCCCCGGCGTCCGCCGTAGACTTGCCGGATGCGGAGCACGAGCCACCCCGATGCGCCCAGCACGGACGGCACGAGCAGGCGCTGCGGCGGGGCTGCGCACGCGGGGCTCGTCGGCATGGCGAAGCGGGCGCGGGAGCGCCTTCAGGACCTCGATCACCGTAATCTGCGCTAGCACGCCGCCGCCCCATGGCCGGTTCCCACTCCCCCGACTCCTCCCGCCCCGAGCCGCGACGCGTGCTCGTCACCGGCGGCGCCGGCTTCATCGGCTCGGCCATGGTGCGGCATCTGCTCGCGGAGAGCCGCGTCGAAGTGCTGAACTTCGACGCGCTCACCTACGCCGCCAACTTGTTGTCGCTGGAGTCGGTCGCGGATGATCCGCGCTACCGTTTCGTGCGCGGCGACGTGCGCGACGTCGGGGCGGTCGGGGCGGCGTTCGCGGAGTTCAAACCGGACTGCGTACTCCACCTCGCAGCGGAGTCGCACGTCGACCGCTCGCTCACCGGGCCGCTGGCCTTCGTCGAAACCAATGTCGTCGGCACCGCTGTGCTGCTGCAGGCCGCGCGCGAGCACTGGGGCCGCTTGCCGCCCGCGCAGCACGCCGCTTGCCGATTCGTGCACGTCAGCACCGACGAAGTCTTCGGCAGCCTCGGCGCGGAAGGCAAGTTTCGCCCCGACACCCCCTACGAGCCGAGTTCTCCGTACTCGGCGTCGAAGGCCGGTTCGGACCATCTGGTGCGCGCTTGGGGCCGCTCCTTCGGCCTGCCGGTGGTCGTGACGAACTGCTCCAACAACTACGGCCCGCGCCAGTTCCCCGAGAAACTCGTGCCGCTGATGATCCTCAACGGGCTCGAGGACAAGGAGTTGCCGGTCTATGGCAGCGGCGGAAACGTGCGCGATTGGCTGTTCGTCGATGATCACGCGCGCGGCGTCTGGACTGCGGCGCGGCGCGGCCGCGTCGGCGCGACCTACCTGTTCGGCGGCGGCGCCGAGCGTGACAACCTCAGCGTGGTGCGCGAGATCTGCGCCCTGCTCGACGAACTCCGGCCGCCGGGGGCGAGCGGACCGCGCGAGCGGCTGATCCGCTTCGTCGCCGACCGCCCCGGCCACGACTTTCGCTACGCCATCGACGCGTCTGCGACGACCGCAGAACTGGACTGGCGTCCGCGCGAAAGCTTCACGAGCGGCCTGCGGCGCACGGTGCAGTGGTATCTGGACCATGAGCCCTGGATCGAGGCCGTGCGCACCGGCGCCTACCGGCGCTGGATGGAGGAGAACTACGCATGGCGCTAGCGCGCAAGGGAATCATCCTGGCCGGCGGCTCGGGCACGCGGCTGCATCCGATCACGCGCGGCGTGTCGAAGCAGTTACTGCCGATCTACGACAAGCCGATGGTCTACTACCCGCTGAGCGTGCTGATGCTCGCGGGCATCCGCGAGATCCTGGTGATCAGCACGCCGCAGGACGTGCCGCGCTTCCGCAAACTCCTCGGCGACGGATCCGACTGGGGACTGCGGTTGGAGTACGCGGTGCAGCCCGCGCCGGACGGACTGGCGCAGGCGTTCTTGATCGGCGAGAGTTTCCTGGCCGGAGCGGCGAGCGCGCTGGTGCTCGGCGACAACATCTTCTACGGACGCGGCTTCAGCGGACTGCTCGAGACCGCGGCGCAGCGCAGCGAAGGCGCGACGGTGTTCGCCTATCGGGTGCAGGATCCGCAGCGCTATGGCATCGTCGCGTTCGACGCCGAAGGCAAGGTCAGCAGCCTGGAGGAGAAGCCGGCGCAGCCGCGCTCGCACTTCGCGGTGACCGGACTCTACTTCTACGATCGCCGCGCGACCGAATTCGCGCGGCGCCTCCGCCCCAGTCCGCGCGGTGAGCTCGAGATCACCGACCTCAACCGGCTCTACCTGGAGGACGGCAGCCTCGAGGTCGCGATGCTCAGCCGCGGCTTCGCCTGGCTCGATACCGGCACCTACGATTCGCTGCTCGAGGCGAGCGCCTTCGTGCAGACGGTCGAGAAACGGCAGGGCATGAAGATCGCCTGCCCCGAGGAGATCGCCTGGCGGAAGGGATTCATCGACTCCGCGCAGTTGCAGCGGCTCGCTGCGCCGCTGAAGAACTCGGGCTACGGCGGTTACCTGCTGGAGCTGCTCGCGCAGGACGGGCAGTGAGTTCGGAAGCCGACAGCCAACTGAGCCAGCGGGCCGTCATCTGGGAAGTGCTCCGACGCCTGCCCGTGCCACGCGGCGAACTCCCTGAAGACGCAGTGCGGAGCCGGCGCTGCGTGATGGCAGGGCGCGGCGCGCGACTCGCGCCCGACGCCAGGGTGCTCCGCGTGCTGCCGCAGTCCACCGCCGGGATCGGCGCGCAGCGGCACCGCTGCGAGCACGGGGTCGAGTCTTCCACGCTCCTGCATCCGATGACCTTGCCTCCATCTTCGGCCGCGGAGCCGAGGCTTCTCAAGATCGCGGCCGGATGCTAAACACTTCCCTCGCCGCCACCGACGCTTTGCGCTC
>JAQBVK010000191.1 GCA_027623585.1 Planctomycetota bacterium | reverse complement strand
CAGAGTAGTGAGGAGCATCATCGCTTTAGCGTTGCGCGAGCCACTGGAGTTTGAGCGGCACGATGCGGCCGCACACGGCTTCGCCGAAGTCGGGCGCCTGGTTGCGCAGGCCTTCGAGGATGCTCTTGTGCTTGCCGGCTTGGGCTGTGTCCACCTGACCGAGGCGGTAGATCACGTAGATCTGGTCTACGCGCGCTTCCCACCACGGCTTGTGCTGGAACTTGCTGATGCTGAGTTGGCCGGCCTCGTGCTCTGCGAGTTGAATCAAGGTGTTGGCGGCTTCGAACGCTTTCATCAGCGACGCTTGCGTGCCCTCGCCGGGGACTTCGCGGACTTGGCCGTTCTCGACGATGAGAAAGCCGCCGAGCACGCGGATCGAGAAACTCAGGACGCGACGCTCGTTCGGGTTTTGCTTGCGCAGGATCTCAAGCAACGGCACTGCGTCAACGACGCGGCGGAGTTCGAGCAGCGCGGCGATGCGCAACGCGAGCGCGCCGAAGCGGTTGGCCTCGGGTAGCTCTGCAGCGGGTTCAAGCGCCGCGGCGGCGAGTTTCTCGACCGCAGTCCATTCCTCGAGTTCCGAGCGCCACTGCGCTTCGGAATAGAGGCCGGCGCCGCTCGGTTTGGCGGCGCGCTGGTTCATCACGCCGAGGTATTTGGCGGCGAGCGTGAGCAGCGGCAGGCGTTCCGCCGCGCTGGTCGCGGCGTCGGCGCGCGTCGAAAACTCGCGTTGCAGCTTCCACGCCGAGTAGGCGATGCGCGAATTCGCCATGTTCTCGTCGAGCATGGACTGGAATTCGAGTTCGGCCTTGCCGGGTTCGCCGAGCGCGATCCACGCCTCGACGCGGGCATCACGAACGGCTTCGTGCAGGCCCGGTTGGTCCGTGAACTTCGCACCGAAGCCTTCGTAGGTGGTGATCATCTGCTCCCATGCGCCGAGTCGTCCGTTCTGGGCGAGCAGGCGATGGCAGTCTCCGAGGTAGAAGACTGCGGTCGGTTCGCTCTCTTTACGGTACTTCACCGCGGTCGGATCGGTGACCGCGTTGGCCGGATTCGCGATGTGGAGGAGGTAGGCCTCAAAGATCGGAATCGCGGTTTCGGCTTCGCCAACTTCCCAGGCGGAGATCTTGTGGGAACTGAGGCCGCGCTGCACACTGGCCTTGTCGTAGTACTTGCAGTCCTTAGGCAGCTTGGCGTAGGCGTCCGCGGCTTCACGGTAAGCCTTGATCGCGTCGCGCGCTTCCTTGCTGTCGGCGGCCTCGCCTTTGGCCTTGGCAGCGTTGTCTTCGGCGATGCTCCATGCGAGTTGCGCGGCGCGCCACAGGATGCCGACGGGGGTGCTGTCCTCGCTGAACATGCCGAACGCCGAGACGGCATCCGAGTTCCACTGCTTCAGCACTTCATCCGAGGAGCGTGAGCGGTAGAAGGTGTCGGCCTTGTTCGACCACATCGTGGCGAGTCGACGGCCGTAGACCTCGTCGGAGACTCCAGCCTTGACGCCGCTCGCGGCCGTGACCGCGGCGAGCAGACCGTCACCGAGCGTGTTCCAGCTCGACGCGAGGTTGGAGTAGGCCTGACCGAGGTACTCGGCCTCACGGCCGCTTCCGGGCAGGCGTGCAATCAGCGCTCGCCAGAAGCCGACGGCGCGCTCGATCTCGTTCGATTGCATCGAGCCTTGAGCCGCCTGGTAGAGCACGTCGAGCGAGATTTCGGCGTCGGGCGGCGCGTTCTCGATTGCATAGGCCATGACCGCATTGGCCTGGAGTTGCAGCGCGCTGCGCGGCTTGTCGTTGGCGACTTCTTGCGCGAGCGCGAGAGCTTCGCTGATCCGGCCCTGGTCCACGAGGTCTTTGGCCTCGACCAGACGAATCTGATAGGCCGGCGTCTGCAAGGAGATGCCGTCGGCGCGCATCCAAGTCTCGAACTCGGTCACGCCGGCCGCGAAGCCCGCGCCGTCTCCGGATTCACGGTACATGTTCAGCAGGCCGAGGCTCGCGTCCATGACCGCGCCTTCGTAGCCGATGATCTGCCCGGGTGAGAGCTCCGCATCCTCGTCCTTGAGAATGTCGCGGCAAGTGTCGAGCACGTAGCGGTAGTAGTCCAGTGCGTCGGAGTAATCCTGACGCAGCACGAACACGTCGGCGGTGAGGCGATAGGCCTGCATGCCGAAGGGGCCGCCGGCCTCGAGCGCGAAGTTCTCGAGGAGATCGATCGCGGTCTTGCTGTGCTGATCGCGCTCGAGGCTCCCGGACGGATAGAGGCGCGCCCAAGAGGTGTAAGTGATCGCGCGGAAGAATTGGGTCGGAAAGTACACTTCGACCAGCAATTGATCACGATCCGGGTGATCGTTCGGGAGCTGGTCGAACCAGCGAATGAGCGCGTTCATCGCGGTCAGCGCGGTCTTGAAGAAGGGCTCGGCCGCGGCGATCAACTCAGCGCGCTGAGCGTCCGTGACGTCTTCGGTCGCGAACAGTTGGTCGAGAGTTCCGGCGTACTGGAAGGCCGTCTGTCCGACCTTGCGCTGCGCATCCTTGGCGACCTCAGTGCTGCCGTACTGTTCGAGAACGACGCCGTAAGCCCCTCCGGCTTGAGCGTAGATCTTGAGTCGCTTCTCGATGTCCTTCTCGAGATCCGCCTCGGCGAGCAGGACGTCGCACTCAGCGAGGCCGAGCAAGGCGTGATCCTCGTCGGTCTTGGAGAGACGCCGATCCTTATCGATCAGCAATCGTGCCCAGTTCGGCAGCGCGAAGTCGCGCGCGATGCCGCGCGCGCCCTGCGCGGCGCGCTCGACGAGGACGGAGGATTCTGGCTCCTGCGCGGGGGGGACGAGGCCCAGCAGAAGAACGGCCGTGCAAGCCAACATGCCTTAGTGGATTCCGGGTTCGGTGCTGTGATTTAGGCGGAAAGTCAAGCGGCCGGAGGCGCGGAGCCTCCGGCCGTTAGTCCGGACCTAGTTGCGGCCCGGCAAGGGTGCCGGCTCGAGTTCGCGCGGCAGGATGATTCGTGCAGAGAGCAAGATGATCAGCTTGCGGTAGGACTCGAAAGTGCCTTTCCGCGAGAAGAAGAAGGACAGCACAGGAATCCGATCCAGGAAGGGCACGCCCGTCTCCAAGTCTTGCTGGTCGACCATCTTCATGCCGCCGAGCAGCAAAGTGCCGCCGTCCGGCACGAAGGCGCGGGTGCGGATCTTCTGCAGTTCCAGTTCCGGCAACATCAGCGTGACCGGAGAACCGGTGCCGAGCGAGGTCTGGAAGGTCGGGATCGGGCGCTTCAGGGTGGCCACGGTCGGGCGCACGTCGACCCACACGAAGCGGCGGTCCGCCGTGACGACGGGGCGCACGTCCAGGTAGACGCCGTCGGAAGCGACGCGCACGATCGGGTCTGCGATGGCGGCTGCGGACGCGATCTCCACGTCGAAGTCACCCACGTAGGACACCTGGTTGGCCACCACGAGATTGGCGCGCGAGGTGTTGTAGACCATCAACTTCGGCGCGATCACGAGTTCGCTGCGCTTCGACTTCTTGACCGCGCGGAGCACCATCTCCAACTGCGCGTCGTCGAGCCAGGTGTACTGCATCGACAGGCCGCCACTATTGGTGAGGACCGAGTCGCTGCCCAGGGCCGAGTCGTAGAGGTTCTCGGTGCGGCCCATCAGGTTGAGGTTGTCGTTGGCCTCACGGTAGTAGAAGCCGACGTCGTTGTCCGAGCCGATCGCGCCGGGGTCGCCCGGCGAACCGAAGTCGGAGCCGAAGTCATCGAACACGTTGTCCGTGCCCTGTCCCGGGATGCCCACGGTCGAGTCGTCGCCGAGGCCACGCCAGTCGACGCCGATGTCCTCGAGGAAGGAGTCCTCGACGCGCATGAAGCGCACCGTGATCTCCACCATGATGTTGGACGGCTTGCGCAGGTCGTGGAGCATCTGATCCACCTGCTCCTGCACCTCGCGACGATGGCGCACCACCAGGGTGCCGTTCTCGATCGTCACGCTGCGCTGCTCGCCGTCCCAGGAATCGGGATCGATCACCGACTGGATGGTCTCGAGCAGTTCGTCCTCGGTGAGGATGTTGGCTTCGCTCTCGGGCAACTCCTCGTCCACGGCGTCGATGCCGCCGGACGGGGAGAGGTTGATCTCCGGCAGGATGAAGTCACGCAGCGGGCGCACGATGTCGCGCACCTCGTACTGCTGGGTGTAGACGTCCACGTCGGCCTCGGCCTCGGTGGCGACCATCACCGCGCCGTTGCGGATCACGAACTGGACCTGGCCGAGCATCATGTCTTGCATGATTTCGAGCAGGTTGGAGACCGGCCGCGCTTCCTTGAAGACCATGCGAATGGTCTTGCTCTCTTCGTCCACCTCGTCCCGCACCGCGCGCGAGACCACGAAGTTGACGCCGGTCAGGGAGGACAGGTTCTGCACGATCTCTTCGATCGGCTGATCCTCGAAACGCGCGATCAGGCGCGTGTTCGCCAACTTGGCTTCGATCGCGGCCTTGACCGGATCTTTCGCGATCTCGGTGGAGGAGGAGTCCAGCGAACCCCGCTTGGTCACGACTTCGCTCCAATAGGCCAGGTCGTATTCCATCGGGCCGGCGACCGGCAGCAACTCGGTGCGCAAGCCGGTGAAGGTGTCGTCCCAGGCGCGGGCGTGCGCCTCAGCGGCGCGGCCTTCACGGGAGGCGTGTGCTGCCTCGTTGGCGATGGCGCGCAGGTCCAGAGCCGCCTGATTGCGGCGATCCAAGCGCAGTAGCGTGTCGAGCGTGTCCACCGATCTCGCGTAGAAACCGCGCTGGAACTGGCTGTTGGCCTCTTGGTAGAGAGTGGCGAGGAGGTTGGCCTCGTACTCGACATTGGCGCGGCGGATGTCTTCGGCGCGCTGCTCGGAAGCGGAGGCGTCGGCGGAGCGGCGTGAGGCGATGGCCTCGGCCTGCGCTTCGTGCGCCTCGTCGAATCGGCTCTGCACCAGACCGCGCTCCAGCATGCCGCTGGCGAAGTCCGGAG
>JAQBVK010000190.1 GCA_027623585.1 Planctomycetota bacterium | reverse complement strand
CGCCGTCGGCGCCGATCGCGCGCCCGTCTGGCCGCCGGAGGTCGTCGGCAGCATCGCGCACAGTGCGGAGCATTGCGTCGCAGCCGTGGCTAGGCGCGCCGATTTCACGGGTCTCGGCGTGGACGTCGAGCCGGCGGCTGCGCTCGGATCCGAGCTCTGGGGGCGCATTTGCACCCCTGCGGAGTGCCGCTGGATCGCCGACCAGCCGGAGTCGGAGCGCGGCTTCTGGGTTCGCCGCTTCTTCTGCGCGAAGGAAGCGGTCTACAAGTGCCTACAGCCGCTGACCGGGGCGTTCCTGGGCTTCCAGGACGTCGGCCTCAAGTTCCCCCGCGGCACGAAGGAGTTTACCGCGCGCCTGCAGCCCGGCGCGCGTCCGGAAGGTCTCGCCCGCCCGCGACTCATCGCCCTCGAAGGGCCCATGGTGGACCTCCGCGGCAGTTGGCGCGAGGAGGTGGGTTCCCTGTTCGCCGGATGCTGGCTGTCCGCGACCTGCTGAGATCGCTGTCGGCGCAGCACGGAGGATCCCTTGCTCCTCAGCGACGCGCTGCGTCGGCGCGCTGCGCCGAGGTCGATGCGAGGAGCGGTCGAGGGACCGCCGCCTGAGCGGGATCCTGTCCCCTATCGGAACCCGCCGCGGAAATACTTCAGTCTTTCCCGTTCTCAGCCGACGCTCAGGACCGGTGCCACTTCTGGCCTTCCGGGGTGTCCTCGAGCACGATGCCCGCCCGCGTCAGTTCGTCGCGGACCGCGTCGGAGCGCGCGAAATCGCGCGCCGCGCGGGCAGCCAAGCGCTCAGCCAGCAGGGCCTCGACGCGCGCGTCGTCGAGCGCGCCGGCGCCGTCGGGATCGAACAGTCCGAAGATCGCGTCCGCCTCAGCCAGGAAGGACAGTGCCGCCGCGGCTTGGTTCGGCGACCACCAGGTCTCGCGCAGGAAGCGGCTGCGCAGCGCGAACAGCGCGGCGACCGCGGCCGAGGCGTTCAGGTCGTCGGCCAGCGCTTCGTCGAAGTCGGCCGACTCCGACGGCGGCTCAGGATCGGGAAGAGCCGGACCGGCGGCGGCGCGCAGGCGGCCGCGCAGGTCGGTCAGGCTCCTGCGGCTCTCCGCCGCGCCCTTGAGTGCTTCCCAGGTGAAGTTCAACGAGCCGCGGTAGTGCGCGCGCAGCGCGAAGAAACGGAAGTCGCGCGGCGTGAAGCCGTGCGTGGCGACGTCGTCGAGCAGGTAGACGTTGCCGAGCGACTTCGACATCTTGCCGCCGTCGACTTGCAAGAACTGCGTGTGCATCCACAGGCTGACGAAGGGCTTGCCGTGCGCGCATTCGCTCTGCGCGATTTCGCATTCGTGGTGCGGAAAGACGTTGTCCTCGCCGCCGGTATGGATGTCGAAGCTTTCGCCGAGGTACTTCTTCGACATCGCCGAGCACTCGATGTGCCAGCCCGGGAATCCGTGCTCGCCGAATTCGGACGCCCACTTCATCACGTGGCGCGGATCGGACTTCCACAGCGCGAAGTCGGCGGGGTGGCGCTTCTCCGGGTTGACTTCGAGGCGCGCGCCGGCTTCGAGATCGGCCACCCGATTGCCCGAGAGTTTTCCGTACTCGGAAAAACTGTGGACGTCGAAGTAGACGTTCTCGCCCACTTGGTAGGCGTGCCCCCGCTTGATCAGCTCGCGAATCATCTCGAGCATCTCGGGCACGTGAGCCGTGGCGCGCGGATAGTGGTGCGCGGGCTGCACGCCGAGGGCCTTGAGATCGGCGAAGAACTGCTCGGCAACGCGCTCGACGATCTTCCACGGATCGGTGCCCTCTTTGCGCGCCTGCTTTTCCATGCGGTCCTCGCCGTCGTCGCCGTCGCCAAGCAGGTGTCCGACGTCGGTCAGATTCATTACCTGCGTGACCCGATATCCCCAACGCTCCAGCACGCGCCTCAACAAGTCGGCGAAAAGGAAGGCGCGATAGTTGCCGATGTGCGGTCGTTGATACACCGTCGGGCCGCAGTGGTACATGCGCACTTCGCCGGGGGTGAGCGGACGAAACTCAACTTTGCGCCGCGAGAGCGTGTCGTAGAAGTGCAGCGCGGAGCGAGCCACGGTGCGGAATTCTAGCCCTTCCGCCCTACGGACCTCTGTGCGTAGGCCGTGGGCACAGCGCCGGCATGTTTCTGGAAGTACCGCCGGAAGCGCGCATCACGGGCAGCGCGCTCGCGCCCGTTCAGAGGACGGCCGAGCAGCCGCGCTCCCGCGAGATCGATCAGCCAACAGCGCTGGGACTCCGCTTGCCACAGCAGGTTGTCTGGATGTAAATCCGTGGCCCAGAGTCCGAGCTCGTACAAGCGATCCAAGAGCGCGTGAGCGGCCGGCGCGGCTGCCGCTTGCTCACGTGCGTCGAACACGCTGACCGCCTCCGGCACCCGCAAGGTGACGAGGTGTTGGCGCCAAGCCGAGCCGCGCCGCGCGGCGAAGGCGAGCAGGACGGGCGGCGTCGGGACGCCGAGCTCGCGCAGGTGGCCGACCAGCGTCACCTCGCTCTGAAGGCGCGCGAGTGAGCGATAACGGTCGCCGCGCAAGCCTCCGAGCAAGCCGCCGTGGCGGTTGACGCGCCAGACGCCTTCGTACGCACCGAGACGAACCACGCGCACGGTGCCGCGTCCCGAAACGAGTAATTCTTCCTCCTTCGCCAACGCCGCGAGCAGGAGTTCGCCGCTCTCGCGCCAGGCCAGAGGGTCCTGTCCGGACTGCAGCGCAGGCGCGAGCCACAGCCGCGCGCGCTCGTCCGCGACGAACGGCTCCGGATCCGCCGTTTCGAGCGTGAGCAGCGGATCCTCTTGCGCGGAGCCGGACACGGCCGGATGGTATCCTCTCGCCCGATGCAGGGTGCGCGCGTGCTGATCGTTCGCCTGAGCGCGCTCGGCGATCTGTGCTTTGCGTTGCCGGTGCTGCACGCGCTCCACCGCGAACTGCCGGGCTGCCGCGTGGAGTGGCTCGCCGAAGATCGCTGCGCGGACTTGCCACGCTCGCACCCGTTGGTGGCCGAGACCTTGGTCTTTCCGCGCAAGCAATGGCGCGGCGGTCTCGGCATGGTGCCGCTGTGGCGGCATCTGCGCGCGCTGAAGCGACGCGAGCCCTACGACCTGATTCTCGACCTGCAGTCGAATCTCAAATCGGCGCTGCACCTCCGGCAACTCCGCGGGCGCAAGGTCGGCTTCGGCCCGCCGCTGGCGCGCGAGGGCGCGGCGCGCTTCCTCGACGTGCGCGCGCCGGATCCGGGTCGGGTTCATCGCAGTGCGCGGGATCTCGCCGTGCTCGCGGCCGCGGGCCTCCGGCCCGGCGTGGCGGTCTTCGAACGCTGGGAGTTGCCGCCGGAAGGCGCTGCGGATCTCACGCTCCCGCGCTCGCCCTTCGTGCTGCTGCACTGCAGCGTCACCGATTACGGCCGCGACAAGGAGTGGCCACCGGAGCGCTGGGCCGAACTCGCGCGCGCCCTACGCGATGCCGGCAGGCATCCGCTTGCCTTGTGGACTCCGGCCGACCTTCCAGGCGTCGAGCGGATCGTCTCAGCGGCGAACGGCGCATTGGCGCTCGCGCCCGCGACCTCGAGTCTCGCGAGTTTGATGCGCTTGACCGACGAAGCCGAACTTCTGGTGGGCACCGACAGCGGACCGGTGCATCTCGCAGCGATGCGCGGCACCCCCGTCGTCGCGCTGTTCGGCCCCACGGATCCGGTGCTGTACGCGCCTCCTGGCCCGCGCGCGGAAGTCATCTACGCCGGCGCCGAGTTCGAAGAGCCGCCGACCCGCGATCGTTCTCGCCGCTCGCCGTGGATGGAACGTATCCCGGTCGACCAGGTCATGGGCGCCTGCGCGAAGGCGCTCACTGCACGCGCAGACTGAACGGAAGCCGCGCGAGCACGGCGGGTCGAGCTCCTCCTCCGCGGATCAAAGACCAGGCCTCGCGCGCAGCGGCCTCCAAGGACGCCGGCAGCGCGGCGATCGGTTGCGGCGCGCCTTGAAAGAAATCCTGCATCGCGCGATCGAGCAGCCCGGGCGCGCGGTCGTGCCACTGCACGCGATAGCCGTCGGCGCCCGCTCCGGCGAGCTGCGCCGCGATCCGCACCGCGTCGCCGAGTCCGCCGAGCGCGTCCACCAATCCGAATTCCGCCGCGTCGGTTCCCGACCACACCCGCCCCTGCGCGAGTTCGTGCACGCGTTCGCGCGGGAGACCGCGGCCTTCTGCCACGCGATCGAGAAATGTTTCATAGATTGCATCCACGAATTCTTGCACGCGGCCCATCTCCGCTTCATCGCGCGCACGAAACAGGCTCAGGGCGTCGGCGTAGGGCGAAGTACGGACGGTGCTGACGTGGATGCCGAGACGCGCAAGCGCGGGCGCGGCGTTCGGCATCAAACCGAGCACGCCGATCGATCCGGTCACGGTCGCCGGATCCGCCACGATCCGCGAGGCTTGGCAGGAAATCCAGTAGCCGCCGCTCGCAGCGACGCCGCCCATGGAGATCACCACCGGCTTGCGCTGCTTGAGGCGCTGCACCTCCTGCAGAATCAACTCGCTGGCCGCCGCGCTGCCGCCTGGACTGTCCACGCGCAAGACGACGGCATCCACCTCGTCGTCGTCGCGCAAGGCGCGCAACTTTCTGGAGAAGGAGTTACCGCCGATCGCACCGGCGCCTTCCCCGTCCAGGATCTCGCCCTCCGCGTAGAGCACCGCGATGGTGCGACTTCCCCCGCGCGGCGCGCGCTGCCGCGCGACCCAATCCACAAAGCCCACTTGGCGGAAAGAGCCGGTGTCGTCGTCCACTCCGGCAGCCGTCTCCAATTCCTCCAACAAGTCGCCGAAGTGGAGCACGCGATCGAGCAAGCCGCGCTCCACGGCCTCCTCGGCGCCGCACCAGCCGCGCTCTCGAATGAACGCGCGCAGAGCATCCGCCGTGATCCCGCGGGCGTCGGCGGCTTCCGCCGCAACGCTGGCTTCCAGGTCTTCGAGCACGGCC
>JAQBVK010000189.1 GCA_027623585.1 Planctomycetota bacterium | reverse complement strand
CTGGCTCGCGCCGCCGCACGCGTCATGGCGTGCGCCGGCGAGCCCGCCTTCCGCATCTCCCTCGCGCAGTGGTCGCTGCATCGAACGCACGGTTCCGGCGAGTTGCCGGCGCTCGACTTCCCCGCCCGCGCGCGCAAGCTCGGCTTCGAGGGCGTCGAGTACGTCAACTCCTTCTTCCGCGATCAAGTGAAGGATTTTGGCTGGCTCGGCGAGCTGAAGCGCCGCTGCGAAGCCGAAGGGGTGCGCAGCCTGCTGATCATGTGCGACGGCCTCGGCGCGCTCGGTGACGCCAACGCGGCGGCACGCGCGCGCGCAATCGAGAACCACTGGCCGTGGTTGGATGCGGCGAAATTCCTCGGTTGCCATTCGATCCGTGTCAACGCGCAGAGCTCGGGCACTTGGGAAGAGCAGCGCGGCCGCGCCGCCGAAGGACTGCAGATGCTCACCGAAGTCGCTCAAGCCTACGACCTGAACGTGATCGTCGAGAATCATGGCGGACTCTCCTCCAACGGCAAGTGGCTCTCCGAGGTGATTCGCACGGTGAATCTGCCGCATTGCGGCACGCTGCCCGACTTCGGCAACTTCAGCCTCGGCGATGGCAAGTGGTACGACCGCTACAACGGCGTGCGCGAACTCATGCCTTTCGCCAAAGCAGTGAGTGCCAAGTCTCACGACTTCGACGCGAACGGCGAGGAAAAGAACACCGATTACCGCAAGATGCTGCGCATCGTGCTGGATGCCGGGTACCGCGGTTGGATCGGCGTCGAGTACGAAGGAGGAAGCATCAGCGAGGAGCAAGGCATCTTGCTCACCAAGGCTTTGCTCGAGCGCGTGCGCGAGGAGTTCGCGTCCGAAGGAGGCTGATGGCCCGGGTTCGCCTGCACTTCACTCCCCAGTTGAGGCGTTTCCTCGACGCCCCGGAACAGGAGTTGGAGGCGGGCACCCCGCGTGAGGCGCTCGATCAGTTGCGCGACGAGCAACCGCGGCTCGCCGCCTACTTGATGGACGAGCGCGGGCGCGTGCGCGCGCACGTCGCGGTGTTCGTCGCCGGACGTCTCCTGCGGAGCGCCGAAGATCTCGACGCGCCGTTGGTTGACGGAGCTGAAATCCATCTTCTGCAAGCGCTCTCTGGAGGATAAGCATGGAAAGCATCCACGTCGCTACCCGCAAAGGACTCCTGCACTGGCAACGCCAAGGAAAGGCTTGGCGCCTGCAGCGGCACGACTTCCCGGGGGATCCGGTCACGCTGCTGCTGCGCGATCCACGCGACGGCACGCAATATGCCGCCCTCGATCTCGGTCACTTCGGCCCGAAGATGCACGCTCTGCGCCCGGGCGAGGAGAAATGGGAAGAGATCGTCTGCCCGGCGATGCCGGCCGACGTCGGCGAGGACATCGCCGTCAAGGTGGTCTGGGCGCTCGCCGCCGGTGGCGCCGACGAGCGCAACACGCTGTGAGCAGGCACCACACCGGGCGGCTTGTTCCGCTCCGAGGACGCGGGGCGTAGTTGGCGCTTGGTGCGCGCGCTGTGGGATCACCCAGGCCGTAAGGAATGGTTCGGGGGCGGCTTCGTGGATCCGGGCATCCACTCGATCTGCGTGCATCCGCGTGACTCGCGCCGCGTCGTGGTCGGCGTGTCTTGCGGCGGCGTCTGGGAGACGCGTGACGGAGGCGACACTTGGAGCAACATCGCCGACGGCATGCGCGCCGAATACATGCCGCCGGAGCGCGCGAACGATCCTGGCATCCAGGATCCGCACCAGATCGTGCAGTGCGCCGCCGACCCGGAGTGGCTGTGGGCGCAGCATCACAACGGCATCTTCGTGCGTCCGGTCGCGGACGAACCGTGGCGAGAACTAAACGCGCCGGTGTCATCCTTCGGCTTTGCCTGCGCGGTGCATCCGCACGATCCGCGCACCGCATGGTTCGTGCCGGCCACCAAAGACGACAAGCGCATTCCGGTCGAGGCGAAGCTGGTGGTGAACCGCACCCGCGACGGCGGCGCCACCTTCGAGACCTTGCGCACTGGGCTGCCGCAGCAGAACTGCTACGACTTGGTCTACCGTCACGCGCTCGACGTCGACGCGAGCGGCAACGGTCTCGCCTTCGGTTCCACCACCGGCGGGTTGTGGGCCAGCGACGATGGCGGGGACTCGTGGACCGAACTCTCGGCCCATCTGCCGCCGATCTATTGCGTGCGCGTCTCGGACTGAACCCGCGTGACTTCGACTTGCAGCGGGCGCGTCGGATGGAGATGGACGTCGCGCTGCGGAAAGGCGATCACGATGCCGGCTTCGCGGAACAGGCCGTCGATGATGAAGCGCAGGTCACTCTCGATGATGCGGCGCTGCAGCATGCGGCGCATCTTCACCCAGAACACCAACTCGAAGACCAGGGAATCGTCGCCGAAATTCGTGAACAGAACGAAGGGCGGCGGATCTTTGAGGACCTGGCCGTGCTGCGTGGCGGCTTGGATCAGGAGTTCCTTCACGGTGCTCGTCGGTGAGACGTAGATCACGCCGACCGCAACTTGTGTGCGGATCCGGTCGTCGGAAAGCGTTCAATTGGTGACGCGGTCATTGAGGAAGGAACTGTTCGGAAGGACCAGCTCGAAGTTACTGGGAGTGACCAAACGCGTGCTGCGCAATCCGATGTGTGTGACGGTGCCATGCAGATCGCCGACCTGCACCAAGTCGCCGACCCGGATCGGCCGCTCCATCAGCAGAATCACGCCGCTGATGAAGTTGCTCATCAAGTTTTGTGATCCAAAACCGAGGCCGATCACGACCAAGATCACGCTGGCATAGAACATCAGCGACTGAACGGAGGCGGCCACGCCTTCTTCCATCTTGAGACGCTTCTGCGCGAGCCGGCCGAGCCATCGCGTCGACACACGCGCCGTGATCAGGCCGAGAATCAACAACACCACGCACGCAAGGATTCCATCGTGCGCATCGTACGATGGAACAAGCTCGCCATGATCGCGCTCCTGCTCCTCTGCTCCGCGTGGACAATTCCCGCGCAAGAAGCCGGCGTCGAGGCGAATCTCGCCGAGCTGCGCGCCGAATTGGCGGTCGCCGTGGATCTGCCCGACGCTGCGGCGCGCGCCAAGGCCGCGACCACGCTCGCCAAACGCCGGGAGGTCTCGCTCGAACGGTGGCTGGAGGCCGCGGCCGGCTTCGCCCCGGCTCCGGGCGGCCCGAACGCCGCCGGCCGTCACTCGGTGAGCGTGCAACTGCCGGTGCTCGACGGCGTCGAAGCGACCACGATCCATCTCTACTTGCCCGAGTCGCGCAATCTCTCGAAGCCCGCGCCCTTGTTGCTCGCCTTGCACGGCGCCGGCGGCGACGGCTCACGGATGCTCGGCGAATGGCGCGAAACGGCGGATGCGCTCGGCATGATCGTGTGCGCACCCACCGATCCTCAGGCCGACGGCGGCTACGCCTTCACGCCGCGTGAGCGCGCCGCGGCGATGGCGGCGCTGCGCTGGGCGCGGAGGCACTACGACGTGGAAGAGAACCGCGTGCATCTCGCAGGGAGTAGTCGCGGCGGCCACCTTGCTTGGGACCTCGCCGTGCGCCAGCCGGATCTTTGGGCCAGCGTGTCGCCGCGCATCGGAGGACCGAGCTTCGTCGTGATCGGCGGACGCAACAACTTGCGCTACGTGGAGAACCTCGCGCATCTGCCGCTCCGCGATCTCCAAGGCGCCGAGGATGATCCGAAACTTTTGCTGAATCTGCGGATCGCCTTCGAGCGTCTCCGCGCTGCGAGTGCGCCGAACGCTGAACTGCTCGTGCAGGAAGGGCATGGCCACTCCTACGATCACGGCGCGGTGGCTTGGGTGGAGTTTCTGGGCGCAGCCGTGCGGGATCCCTTTCCCGAGCGCGTCCGGCTCCGCGCCGCCTGGGACGAGCCCGCACGCGCCGCCTGGTTCGAAGTCACGCGCTACGAAAAAGAAGTGAAGGAAGTCTTCCCGATCGAAGTCGATGAGCGCTGGGAAGGCTGGGGTCACGAGCGACGCGTACAGCACATCCTCGAATTGGCCGACGCGCGCACCGCCGATGCGCGAGTCACGCGCCGGGCGGACGCCGTCTTCGAGCTCGACGCCGAGCGCGTCGCCACCGTGCGATTGCTGCTCCCGGATGGCTTCGAAACCCCCGGCGGCCGCGTCACGATCCGGGTCGCGGGCAAAGATCGGAAAGCGGCCGTCAAGCGCTCGGCAGCCGTGTTGCTGGCCGATTTCGTCGAGCGCTTCGATCGGCGATTCCTGCCGGTGGCAGTCGCCGAATCCCGCCTTTGATATCCTCTACTCGCATGAGCCGTTTCGTTCGCTTCCTCCTGCCCGCGGCAGTCGCCGCGAGCGCCATCGCTTGGTTCCCCTTCACGGACTCCGCGCAAGAGCCCTCGCGCGGGCAGGAGCCGGCGCGCCAGCAAGAGCCGCACGGCGAACACGCCGAAGACGAAGGTCCGCTTCACGACGCGATGGAGACCTTGGATCGCGGCATGAAAGGCATGCGCCGCACGATCACCGATCCGGAGAAGACCGCGGAGAACATGGAGCGGCTGCACGGCATGCAAGCTGCGGCGCTGACCGCGGTGAGCCTCTGCCCGGAGCCCTTCAATCCGCTGTCCGACACCGAGAAGATCGTCTGGCGCATCGGCTATGAGCGCAAGATGCTCACCGTGATCGACGGCCTGTTGCAGATCGAGTTGGCGTTGGTGGAAGGCCGCCACGACGAGGCGCGGGAATTCTATTCCCAACTCACCGGTCTCAAGAAAGAAGGCCACGACACCTACACTCCGCCCGAGGAGGAGTAGGCCGACGCGCTGGGCCAGCCCACTGCTGCTTCAGATCGCCGTTCTCGGCGGCATCCTGGCGGGCGGCGCCTGGACTTGGGCTGGACTCGCGCTGATCCTGGGAGTGATCCCGCTCCTGGATCACTGGATTGGCGAAGGCCCCGAAGACGCGCCGGTCAGGGAGACCGGCGCGCATCGGCTCTGGATGCGCTG
>JAQBVK010000188.1 GCA_027623585.1 Planctomycetota bacterium | reverse complement strand
CCGCAAACTCCCGAGAGCGGCCTTCAGTGCGGGTAGGGCGATCATCTCCTCGCGCTCGTCATCCGGCTTGCTCTTACCACCGCTCCGCAAACTCCCGAGAGCGGCCTTCAGTGCGGGTAGGGCGATCAGGATGCCAGCGATCGCGCCTCCCAGGATCATGCCGATGCCCACGTGGCGTGAGGTGAAGCGCCCGAAGCGCGCGATGAAGCCTGCCGCGTCATCGCCATGCGGGATCGCGTCCAGCGAACCGTCGTAGACGCCCGCCATCTCCGGCGGGAGATCCGTGGGTAGCCATCCGAGCAAGATCGCCGCGGGCACCAGCACCCAGTAGTTCAGCAGGGTGCCGTACAGCACGACCAAACCGCCGCGTCCAGCGATGAAGCCGGCGCCCAGCGAGAGCAGGCTTACGGCGAGCACCAGGCTGAAGGCCGAAGGCACCTGCAAGAAGCCGCCAAGGTCCACGTGCTCCGGCAGCAGCGTCCCCCCCCCTCCCTTCTTGATCTTGGTCAGCAGGGTCACCACGCCCGATACCGCAATGCCGCCGAGCAACAGCCTCGATTTCTTTACGCCCGCACCGGGGCTGCGCAGGATCGCCGCCACCGCGGTGCCCTCGGGAAAGCGCAAGCGCTCGTAATCGATGATCTGCTTGCGCAGCGGAATGATCATCACCGTGCCGAGCATCGAACCCGCGATCGTCGCGAGGATCAGCGCGGGTACGTTGATCTCGCTCTCGAGGCCGAGCAGGAACAGCACCGGCACCGTGAAGATCACGCCCGCGTTCACGGTGTTCACCGCGCTGGCCGCGGTCTGGAAGATGTTGACCTCGAGGATCGTGCCGACCCGCAGGATTCCGCGCAGCACGCCGAAGCCGAGCACCGCCGCCACCGCGCTCCCGACGATCGTGAAGCCGATCTGCAGCCCTGCGAAGCAAATGCCCATGTTGAGCACGGCGCCGAGCAGCACGCCACCGATGACGGCGGCGGGCGTGAGTTCGCGATACGGACGGGAGCGGTCCACGGCGTCAGTCTAGAGGTTCTGATACCTTTCGCGCGAGATCCATGGACCCGGCCGTCGAGGAGCAGGAGCGTCAAGAAGGCATCGCCTTCGCGAAGCGACTCGGCAAAGCGCTGCACCGGCACGGCGCGCCGGCGTATCGCCTGGAGGACGTGCTGGAGACGCTCTCCACCATGCTCGGCCTGCGCGGTGACTTCTTCACCACACCTTCGGCGCTGTTCTACGCCTTCGACTTGCCCGGCGAGGGCGGCCGCGCCTATCTGCAGCGCGTGCGCGGCACCGAAATTCACTTCGCGCGCCTGATCGCGCTCGACCGCGTCTTCAACGACGCGGTGATGCGGCGCATCGATCTGGCCGAAGCCAACCGTCGACTCGATCTTGCCCTCGAGGAGCGGTCGCCGTGGCCTCAGCTGTTGGTCGCACTCGGTTTCGTCGCTGCATCCTTCGCGGCAGCCTTCTTCTATGGAGGCGGCATGCGCGAAATGCTGCTGTCCGCCTGCGCGGGCACCGCGCTCGGCACCGTCTATCTGCTGACGCGCCGAGCCGAAAACCTCTCGCGCCTCTTCGTCGCGCTCGGAGGCGTGGTGGTCGCAGCCACTGCGACCGCGCTCGCGGTCCCGCTCGTCGCTTCGGACGACATCGCGACCTTGGCCGGACTCGTGGTGCTGGTGCCCGGCTTCAGCATCACCGTCGCTGCCACCGAACTCGCCTTGGGCCATCCACTGTCCGGCACCGGCCGGATGGCGAACGCCATGATGACCTTGATGATGCTCGGCATCGGCGTCGCGTGCGGGCGCGCCGCCGCCGAAGGCGTCTTCGGTTCGGCTCCGGCTCCGGACTCGATCGTGCCGCTCCCAGGATGGTGGGAGCCTTTGACGCTCGTCATCGCCGGCCTCTCTCTCGGGGTGCTGTTCCAGGCTCCCGCGAAGCGTTTGCCGGTGGTGGTCGCCGCGGTATTCGTTCCCTGGTTCGTGCTGAAGGGCGCCGAAGGCCGCATCGGACTCGAAGGCGGCCTGTTCCTGGCTGCGTTCGCGAACGGAATCTTTGCGCATGCCTGGGCGCGTTGGCGCGATTTGCCTTCGATGCTGGTGCGGCTGCCCGGCATGCTGATCCTGGTGCCGGGAGGCACCGGCTTCCTGTCCATCACCGCGCTGATGGAAGGCGACGCGCTCTCCGGCGTGCAGACCTTGTTCCGCGTCGCGGTGTCCGCGATCGCGATCGTGACCGGAATCCTCGCGGCATCGGTCGCGTTGCCGCCGCGCAAGGCTCTGTGAGTCGGGCTACCAGTCGATCACGAAGCGAAGCGTGGCTGCGTACACATCATCGAAGCCGTCGAGGTCGATGCGCGAGAGCGTGAACAGCCAGCGCCGATGCGCGGTCCAGTGCCAGACCGTGCCCACGCTGTAGACCTCCATGCTCGCGGGCTCGCCGGCTCCGGCGGCGTCGCCCAGGTCGAAGCTGCCGACCCGCGCCACCAGTTCCCACGCGCCCGGACCTGAGCTCGGATCGGAAGGATCGAAGGGAGCCAAGGGTATGGTGCGCGCCCAACTGGCTTTGGCGTCGTCGTAGGCGCGGCTCTCCCCGGTCAGGTAACTGCCGACCGACAGCGTCCATCCAGAGACCGTCGCGCTGCCTCCGGACGCATCGTCGGGCTGCGCCGCGAAGCCTTCGAGCAAGCCGAAGGCCGGGCCGAAAGTGGCTGCAAGTTCCACTCCGTAGCGGCCGAAGGCGTCGGTCGCGAGCTTACCGCTGTCCAGGAAATCGCCGAGTGGATGGTGCCCGGGGTCCGCGCTGAACCTGGCGCTCCCGTCCGGATCTTCCCACGCTAACTCGGCGCCGAAATGCAGCAGGCCACTGCCCTCCGCATCCCGCCACGGGCGCCAGACGCCGCGCGCCGCGGCTCCCCATGAGCCCTGCTCCACTTGCGCGCGCGAATCACTCACCATGTAGGCGGAGCCCGATGCGGTCCATTGCTCCGTCCACGAGGTGTGGAAGAGGCCCGTACGTCGACCGGGGGGAACGGCTTGCTCGACCACCGATTCTTCCGCGAGGTCGAAGTCGTTCGACGAGATCAGCCGCTCGAAACCGAACGGCACTTTCGCGAAACCGAGCTTCCATTCGGCGCCCGGGTCCGGCGTCCATCTCAATGCGACTTCGCGCGGACGAACGTCGCCGCGCGCGAAGTCGAAGTCAGCCCGGAAGCGCAGTCCTTCAGCGAGTTGCCAGTCCGCCCGCAAGCGCGCGCGACGAATTTCTCCACCCGTTTCCACTTCTTCGCCGCGCGCGGCGCCGATCGCGTCGAGCGCCGAGCCGCCGGCGGTGGTCCAATCGGCGTGAATGCGGCCGCCGATTCTGACCGGCAACCGCTCCCGGGATTCTGGAGTGTCCAGAGGCGGCGGCACGGGCTGCTGCGCGATGACGAGAAGAAGCGTGAACACGACACAGCATAGATCGCGCGACAACAACAGGACGCTCCCGAAGGAGCGTCCTGAATCACTTCGCGAGACTCATGGATTTCGGCAGTCCTTGGACTCCTCGAAGCCCGTTCGAGGCTAAAAATCGAATGCGGCGCGAAGCGCAATCACGGTGACGTCGTCGGCCGCGCCAAGTTCGGGACGGACCACGTCAAGCATGACGCGCGTGTAATCGTTCAAGTACCAGTTCAGCGCAACGCTGATCGCTGAGAAATCGGCGCCGGCACCGGCTTCCTGCATGTCCACCGACGAGTAGCGCAACGCCACTTCCCAGGCGCCCGTGCCGCCGCCGTCGAGCGCGTCGCTCAGCGGCTTGACGCGGTCCCAAGCTGCGGAAGAGGTCTTGTAGCCGCGGCTCTCGCCGGTGAGGAACCAGCCGCCTTGGATCGAGAAACCGCTGAGGCCCGGCTCGGCTCCGCCCCCGTCGTCGCTCACCTCAGCCGTGATCCATTCGAACTGGCCGTGGAAGGGGCCTTCCTGCGCCGCAGCTTCGATGCCAAGCAGCATGACCGAATCCGCCGCGAGAGTCGGCGTCGCGAAGTAGTCCACCCCCAGGCGGGATTCGGGGCGAATCTTCGCTTTGTAGGAGTCGTTGGTGCTGCGCATCGAAGCCGCCACGCCGATGTGTGCGAAACTCCGGCCCTTGTCCTCGAACCACGGCCGGTACACGAAGCGCCCCGTGCCGCTCCAAGCTTGATCGCTGGTCTTGGCGAAATCGTCGGTTTCCCGAAACGCGCCGCCGGCCCAGGTGATCGAATCGTTGGAATCACTCAGCATCACCCCCGCGTTGCGCCCGGGCGCGAGCGCGGAGGACGCGGACGAACGTTCCATGAAGCTGATGAAGCGGCTGGAGGTCAATTCCTCGATCGAGAACGGTTCCTTGAAGTGGCCGACCTTCCAGTCGCCCCAGGAGGAACCGGAGTACTCGAGGTAAGCGTCGGTGAACGCATTCTTGTCCCCGGCGAAGTCCATTTCGAGCTTGTACGAGAGCTCGCTGGCGAGGTCGCCGAACACGCCGAGGCGCGCGCGCCGGATCTCGAATCCGTCACTCAAGCTGCTGCCCAGCGCGGCTTCGGTGTCCTCCCCGCCGAGGATGAAGGTCCAGTCGCTCTGCAACCGGCCGCCAATTTGGACAGTCTTCTCGGAAGCCGAGCTGGAGGGCAGACTGAGCGGCGCCTCCGGCGCCAGGGTCGCTCCTTGCTGGAGCATCAGGATGATCGTGGTAATCATGGGTGGTTTAATTGCAATGAACGCGCAGAATCCGTGTGGCGCGTTTGCGAATTCTGCGACGGCCGCAAATATTTTTGCGGTACATTGTTTGAGTCTCGTGTGAAGGTGCCGGCGCTCAGATCCCGACGGCGGCGAGGTCGGCCATCGGCTCGAGCCCCCCGGTCAACGGCAAGGCGTAGTCCCGGAAAGCGGCGCTCACGCCGTGATCGCCGGCCAGGAACTCATCGGGCATCTCCTTGGTGACTTTGGCCACGGAGCTCAGCGGCGCCACAAAGGTCTCGCATCGATATTCGGCTCCGGGCAGCCTGCGCAGTGC
>JAQBVK010000187.1 GCA_027623585.1 Planctomycetota bacterium | reverse complement strand
AGGACGGGAACTCCGTCGCGCCGACCTGCGCGGTCAGCAATTCGACGTGGGCGCGCTGCAAGTTACGGCGGTAGAGATCGATGCTCGTCGGCCGTTTTGCGAGCTCGCTCCAAATGCCCTCGCGCAGATCGCCGAGCATCTCGAGCGGTGTGTACGCGTCCTTCACGCCGGAGGCGTTTTCAGTCATGCGTAGGGTGCGCGCTTCGTTGATCAAGGTTCCGAGCAAGGACTTCTGGCTGGCGAGGATGCGCTGGGACACGCCGTCGGCCTGCAATCGCTGCAGCAGATCCGGTTGAAGCAAGGACTGCGGAACCTGGAATGCGTGCCGGTTGAGGAATGCCACCGCCGCCTTCTGACGCTCGCGCGGAAGCGGTTGGAACACCGCGTCGGCGTCGCCGTACCAGAGGTTGGAGCGCACCACTCCGCCGACGACGTTGGCGACGTGCATGAGTTCGCGGTTGCGTTGGCCGACCAGCTCGCCGTACATGTTCTCGAGCAGCGAGTAGTCCTCATTCTCCTTGCAACAGGCCGCAATGAGGTAGGACGCCACGCGATCCAAATTCGCCAGTCCCAACGCGGTGGCCGCCACCGGATCGGAACCCAGATCTTCGGTCTGCTGAGTGGGATCCTCCGAGGCGTTCGGATCGCCGAAGCGGAGCACCGGCTCGTCCACTTGGCGAGCGACCCGTTCGCGCAAACCCTGAGTCTCGGCTTCGGCGCTGTCGTATTGACGGTAGCCCCAGTCGACTGCGAAGAAATCGTAGGGTCCGACGATCGGAATCAAGTTCGCCCCATCACCGGGCTGGGCGACGTAGTTGAATCGACCGTAGTCCATGATCGAGGCCTCGGTGCCGTAGAGCGCCGTGAACTCCGGATCACGCAGCTGTTCCACCGTGTAAGCGGAAGAAGCCTTCATGTTGTGCGGGAAGCCGAGCGTGTGGCCGACTTCATGCGCGATCACGTAGGCGAGCGCTTTGCCGAGAGTCTCATCCGGCAACGGCAGGGTTTGGGCGCTCGGGTCGTTGGGCGAGGCTTGCACGAAATACCAGTCGCGCGCCAGCTTGAGCACGTTGTGATAGACGACGATGTCGGCTTCGAGAATCTCGCCGCTGCGCGGGTCGTTCACGTGGGGCCCCATCGCGTTCTCCACCGTGGACGGTAGCCAGCGGATGGTCGAGTAGCGCGCGTCTTCGGCATCCCAATCCGGATCTTCGGAAGGCAGCGGAGCGTCCTTCGCGATGATGGCATTGCTGAAGCCCGCGGCCGCGAAGGCAGCCTGCCACTTTTCGATGCCTTGGTGCACGTAGGGCCGCCATTTCTCAGGCACTCCGCGGCCGACGTAGAAGACGATGGGCTTGACGGGATCGGACACTTCGGCGGTCGGATCCTGCTTCTCGAGACGCCAGCGCGCGATGTAGCGCGTCGTGTCCACGGCCTGGTCTTCACCGCCGTAATCCTCGAAGGACACCGAGAAGAAACCGACGCGCGCGTCATGCACTCGCGGAGTCATCGGTACTGCGGGCAAGCGCACCATGCTGTGGTGGAGCTGCACGGTCACGCCGCTCTGGCTCGGGTCACGGCGCGATTCGCCGCCGCGCGGCCACGGTCCCCGCGGGCTTTCTCCGGCGCTGCCCCCGTTGCCGCCGCTGGAGAGCCGGTAGGTCATCAAGACCTTGGTCTCGAGGTTGCCCGGGAAGACCTTGACGTCGTCCATGAAACTGCGGCTGCGGTCGCTGCCGGACGCGCCGAGCCGGCGCGCGGCGCTGAACTCACTGACGTCGTCGAGGAAGAGATCCGTGACGTCGATCACCGGACGCTGATCCTTTCCCCAAGCCAGGACGGGAAAACTCTTGATGATCGGAGCCAGCGAAGTGCCTTCGACCGAGAGTTTCAGCGAGGCGTCGCCCTCGGTGCGCAATTGGTACTTGATGTCGCGCAGCAGAACTTTCTCCTCACGCACTTCCCAACGCACCACGCGATCGCCCGCAGAGGTGCCGCCGTAGCCGAAGCCGGATTGGGTCTGGGCGATTTGCGTCACCCACAGCAGATCCTTGTCGAGTTCTCCGCGCGGAATCTCGTAGAAGACTTTCCCGTCGCCTTGGTGAACCAAGAACAGGCCTGTGAGCGTCTTGTAGTTTTCCTTAATGACTTCGTCGTAGGGTTTCACCGAGCCCTTGCTCTCCTCGCCATCGACGGCGGCCTCCTGTCCGCTTGACGGTCGGCCGAAGCCGCCGCGGCGCGGGGAGTCGGGGCGTTGGGCAGCGAGCGGCGCCGCCATCCAGAGAGTGAGGATCAGGAGGAGGAAGGGTGTGCGCATGGGGGTACTCCAGTTTGCTCACCATAGAGGATTCTGGCTGGTCTGGGGGAACTCATTGGCCACGCTGAGCGAGTACGGTTGCAAGATCCTTGTCTCCGCGCCCGGAAAGGTTCACCAAAACCCGCTTACCTCGGAGCGGCTCCGAGTGGGTCTGCACCCATGCCACCGCGTGGGCGCTCTCGAGCGCCGGCAGAATCCCTTCCAGCAATGCGAGTTCGTGAAAAGCACGCAGGGCTTCGGCATCGCTTGCGGACTCATAGCGCGCACGGCCGCGATCGCGCAGCCAGGCGTGCTCGGGACCGATCGCGGGATAGTCCAGACCCGCGCTGATCGAATGCGTCTCGAGCACTTGGCCGTCCTCGTCTTGCAACAAGAAGGTTTCGCAGCCGTGCAAGATGCCGGGCTCGCCTCCCGCGCCACCGAAGCGCGCAGCGTGCTCGCCGAGCTCAGGTCCGCGTCCACCCGCTTCGACGCCGACCAATTCCACGTCCGCGTCGTCGACGAAGGCGCGAAACATTCCGATCGCGTTGCTGCCGCCGCCGACGCAAGCGACCACCACGTCCGGCAAGGCCCCGGCTTGCGCAACCATTTGCGCGCGCGCCTCGCATCCGATCACTTCGTGGAAACTTGCCACGATGCTCGGGAACGGGTGCGGCCCGAGCGCGCTGCCGAGCAGATAGTGAGCGTCCGGATCGCCCACCCAGGCGCGCATCGCCTCGTTGATCGCGTCCTTGAGCGTGCGCTGTCCGTGCTCCACGACTTCGACGCGCGCGCCGAGCAGCCGCATGCGCTCGACGTTGGGTTTCTGCCGCTCGACGTCCACCGCGCCCATGTAGACCACGCACTCCAGCCCCAAGAGCGCGCATGCCGTGGCGCTGGCGACTCCGTGTTGTCCCGCGCCGGTTTCGGCCAGGATGCGCTTCTTGCCCATGTGCTTCGCGAGCAGGGCTTGACCGAGCGCGTTGTTGATCTTGTGCGCGCCGGTGTGCAACAAGTCCTCGCGTTTTAGCCAGATTTCCGCGCCGAGTACCGCGCTCAGGCGCCGCACGGGCGTCAGCGGCGTCGGCCGCCCAGCAAAGTCCCGCAGCAGGGCGTCGAGTTCTGCGCGCCGAGTCGTGCTGGCACGAAACTCTTCCCAGGCGATTTCGAGCGCACGCAAGTTCTCCATCAAGGTTTCAGGCGCGTAGCAGCCGCCCCAGCGGCCGAAGCGTCCGCGCGGCGCGGCTTCAGGCATGCGCGGCCTCCCGGTCGAGTGCCGCACGCGCCGCGTTCACAAATTCTTTCACCAAGGCAGCATCCTTGATTCCGGGCGCAGATTCCAGACGCGAAGAAGCGTCGACGCCGTGTGGCGCGACGGCGGTTGCGAGCGCGCCGACATTGTCGGGACCCAAGCCTCCCGCGAGCAAGCAAGGCGCTAATGCTGCAAGACGGCGCGCGACCTCTGGCGCAGGAGTGCGGCCGGTGCCGCCGGGGCCCGAAGGGTGGTCCAGCACGAACAAGGCGGCGACTTCCCGCCAGCGCGCGATCACGGCGGCGCCCACCATCGGATCGACCGCCACTTGGCGCCAGATCGGGAACGGAAGGCCGGCGAAGTCGGCAGGCTGCTCCGAGCCGCAAAGTTGTGCACCGGCGAGTCCGGCGCCGTGCACCATCGCCTCGACCTCGGCGCGGCTCGCGTCCACGAACACGCCGATGACGGGGACGCGCTCCGCGGCGCGCACGACTTCGACAGCGCGCGTCCGATCGATCTGGCGCGGCGAGGCGGCGAAGACCACGCCCAGGGCGTCGGCTCCGGCAGCGACCGCTGCGCGCGCATCCCCCGCGCTGGTGATGCCGCAAACTTTGATACGCGGCGGCGCAAGCAGGGTGCGCCAGCCGCGCAAGACCGCTTCCGGAGAAGCCGCGCGCATCAAGGCCTCGCCGACCAGAGCGGCATCGGCGCCTGCGGCGCGCATGCGGCGCAGATCGTCGACCGAATGGATGCCACTCTCTGCGATGCGCACGAAAGAATTTGGAATGGTCGTGAGCAAGGTAGCCGCACGATCCAAATCCACGCGGAAGTCGCGCAAGTCGCGCGCATTCACGCCGACGCAATCCGGCGCCACGACGATCGCGCGCTCGAGTTGCTCCGCGTCGTGCGCCTCGATCAGCACCGCGAGTCCGGCTTCACTCGCGCAGGCGCGCAGTTCCGCCAGCGCGGCGCCCGGGAGCGCTTCGGCGATCAGGAGCACGGCATCGGCGCCGTAACCGAGCGACTCCCACACCATCCCTTCGTCGAGGATGAAGTCTTTACGCAGGCGCGGCAGCCCAGAGTTTTCCACGGCCGCCAAGTCCTCCGGTGCGCCCCCAAAATGATCCTGCTCGGTCAGCACCGAGAGAGCGTCGGCGCCGCCGCGCGCGTAGGAGCGCGCCCGCTCGGCGAGCGGAGTCTCGGCGTCGAGCACGCCCGCAGAGGGCGATCGCCGCTTGCACTCCGCGATCAGACCGAAGGCGCCCCGCGCGCTGCGCAACGCGGTAACGAAGCGCCTGCGCCGCGCCGGATCCGCGCGATTTTCGGAGCGCAGCGTTTGCAGAGGCACCGCGAGGCGTCGCGCTGCCGCGCGCGCGCGAACGTCGCGCAATATTTTCTCGAGCCGATCCGGCACTCCGCTCATGCGCCCTCTCCGGCTGCGCGGCAGCTCGCCTTCACGACCTGGGCCAACAAACGCTTGGTGGCGCCGGACGCCAGGGCTTCCCGTCCGCGTGCGAAGGCTTCCGGAAGGCCGTCGGAGCGGTCATCGCCGGTGTCGGCGAGAAAGATCGCGACCGCAGCAT
>JAQBVK010000186.1 GCA_027623585.1 Planctomycetota bacterium | reverse complement strand
GCGGACGCGGTGGAAGCGGCGCTCGGCGCGGTTCCGCCTCGCTTGCTTCCCCACCACGCGCAGGACCCCCACTGGAGCTCGCCGGGAAAGCACCCGACTGCTCCGGAATCCCGCCACGGCGACGGCGGCGGCGGCGGCGGCGTCCGCCTTCGCGGCCTTCCTCGGCACTTTCCGAAGCCTCCGGCGTCTCGGAGTCGCGCGCAGGCTCAGGAGCAGCTTCCGGTGCGTCGCTCATGGATTCCGGAGCGCTCTTCGGACGAGCGTCGGCAGCGACGGCTTCAGTGGCCGCCTCGGGGGCTTCCGCGCCGGAAATCGGTGCGGTTTTGTCGCGCGGGGCACGGCGTCGACGCGGACGCTTTGCACCGGCATGGCTCGGGCCGGGTTGTTCGGACACGAAACCTGTCTCCTGCCGAAAAGCCGTCGGCCGAAGCGCGACGGAAGGATGATCGAGGCCGGGTGGGAAATGGTCGGGGCGAGAGGATTCGAACCTCCGGCCTCTGCGACCCGAACGCAGCGCTCTACCAGGCTGAGCTACGCCCCGAAGGACGCGGATTGTCGGGTTCCCCTCCGCTCCGGTCAAGTATAGCCTGAAGAAAGCTGGGTTTCACAAATGTCCGGCCCGAGAAACCCAGGAACTGGCCCCCTTGGGCGGCGCTACTTGCCGAGGTCGACGAAGACCCCGCCGTTCTGGTCGGCGAGTTTCTTCAGGAAGTTCGAAGTGAAGTCGCCGATCGCGATGGTGTGGATCGTGACCTTGCGGAAGCGGTTCACCTCTTGAATCGAGACCAGAATGTCCTCGGTGTCTACGATTTCACCGACCGTCGGCTTCCCGTCGGTGAGGAAGAACATGGTGTCGCCCTCGCCTTCCTTGGGGTCAGCGGCGGATTCGGTCACGGCGCCACGCTTGCTCGGATCTTCCGGCACGCCGAGACCCGCGAGCAATCCGGCATGCGCATTCGTGCGGCCGTCTTCCAGTCCGGAAGAACTGCGCAATCCGGAGGAGGCGCGCTCCGAAGCCTGTGCACCACCGATCGGCTTGAGGCTGTCGATCCACGCCTCCGCCGATTTCTTGTTCAAGGTGTTCGCCGGCACCAATCCCTTCTTCCACGGATGCACCTGCGTCGCGAAGGAGTGAATGTTGAAGCGCACGTTGCTTTCGAGGCTCTCGATCGAACGCTTCAATTCTTCCTTCACGATCTCCAGCTTCTGAAAGTTGGTGAAGCCGCGTTCACGGAAGGCGTCGCGGTTCACCACCAATTCCTCCATCGAGCCCGAGACGTCGATGACGAACACGATGTTGCGGCTCGCCGTCTCCACCCCCATGAAGGTCACGGCCGTTTTCGGCGGATGGTATTCGGCGTTGGTCTCGGCGCGCGCCGTTTGGCGCTTCTGAACCTCCGCATCACTCATGAGCACGTAACCGCCACTTTCGGTCACGCGATCCCACCAACGCCGCCACAGCCCAGGATCGGGACTGAAGGGCTCGTCGGTGATCGCCACCAGCGTCGGCCAGATCTCCTCCAACAGCCGCCCGGCCTCGCCGAGCTCCAGGATCTCGATCAAGGGTCCGATCGCATCGACGGTGCGAATGGTGCGCAACCCGCGGCACGCCGCCATCGAAACGCTGAGGCTCGCGTCGTGAAGCGCCGCGACCAAGGCCGGTCCGGCTTCGGCTTCGCGCCCCTTGCCGAGGAACACGACCGTCTGGACCGCCGCCGCGCGCACCATCGCGTTGCCGTCCGTGGTGACCATCTGAGCCGACGGGATCAAAGCCTCGGCATCGCGCAACGCGCCGAGCGAAGTCACCGTCCACAAGCGCATCGCGTCGTTCTTGTCGGTGAGGTAGGGAAGCAGCAGGGTCGCGAACTCCGGCCAGCGGCCTTCACCTACAGCGCGCGCGATGACCGGTAGCAGGTCGGCCGGCTTCCCCTCTTCGAGCACCGTCAGCAGCGGCGCGCGGCTCGGCGCTTCCTTCAACTGGATGATGACCCGCAGCGCGGCCGCAGCGAGCGCGGGATCCTCGTCCTCAAGGATCGGCAGCAAAACCGACGCCACGCCGGCGTCCTCGATCCCCTCCAAGGAGAGGATCAACTCCACGCGCACCATCGGATCCTTCTCCTTGCGGTAGAAGCGCTTGAAATCCTTGACCGTGTCGTCCTGTGCTATCGCCGGAGCGGCGAGGAAGGACGCGGCGAGTAGCAGTGAAAGCCAGCGCATGGTTCTCTAGGATAACGAGCCAGGGTGCAACTCACGCTCTCTACGCACCTTTTGGTGCACGGTCACATGGACGCCGCAGCGCTCGACGCGGTCCGGCGGAGCGGTTACCGCACCGTGGAGGCCTGGCTCGCGGAACCCCACGTGCCTTGGAGAGATCCTGCCGCATGTGAGCGCTTCGGCGCGCGCCTCGCCGAGCACGGCCTCCGCGCCGGCAGCGTGCATCTGCCCTTCTATCCCTCGGTTCCTGAGCTGCGCGAGCAAGGCCGTAAGTGGTCCGTGATTCACGCCGACGCCGCGGAGCGCGCCGCTGCGTGCGCGGGCGCCGCCGACGGATTGCGCGCAGCCGGACTGCTCGGAGCGGCTTGCGCAGTGCTGCACCTCGGCTGGCAGCGTGATCCGTGGGACGCGCACACGCAAGGCTGGGCGCGCGAAGCCGTCGCAACCTTGCTCCCGATCGCAGCAGAAGCGGGCGTGCGACTGCTGCTGGAAAACATCATCTCCACGGGCACGCGCACCGGCGCTCTGCGCGCCTTGCTCGACGAAGTGGATCCGTCGGGAGCCGCGGGCATCTGCCTCGATCTCGGACACGCGCACGTCGATGGCGGAGTGATGAACGAATTACGCGACGCCGGTACGCGCCTCGCGCACCTCCACGTGCACGACAACGACGGCCGCGAAGATGCGCATCTCGCGCCGGGCCGTGGATCGATTCCTTGGCCGGCGGTGCGCCAAGCGCTCGCCGATGCCCGCTACGACGGCATGGGCGCGCTCGAATTGCGCGATTTTTCGAGCGGCGAGCGCCCGGCCGCCGCACTCTGCTCGGAGACTTCAACCGAACTCCACGACTTCCGCATCGCTTGGGAAGCCTGCACCCCCGCCCCCGCCTGATGGAAACTTCCCCCACCTTCCTGACCGCGCCCGAGCTCGACGAAGACCTGCGCGCCGCAGCCGCCCTGCTCCCGATCGCGGCCGAATCTCTGCACCCTCTGACCCCGGAGGCTGGCGCACGCCGCTACTACCGCCCCACGCCCGAGTGCGGCTGGCTGATCGTGATCTCCGACGCGCCGCCGCCCCATGCCACCGCCTTGTGGCTCAGCGGCTGCGATCTGAGGACACCCGCGCTCGCCTCGCCGACCCGGCTCGCCGGTGGGGTCTCGAACCGCGGCGGCTGGGCGTACCTCGCCGAGGATTTCGGCGACACGCTGTTCTGCACGCTGCCCGACGCCGGCTCCTACGCGGCGCTCCTCGCGGGGTGGGAACGATTCGCGTTCCGCCCGCTCCCGGCCGACCATCCGCAGGCCGCGCTCGCGCTCGACGCCGCGCTGTTCCGCCGCGAACTCGGCATGTTCTTGGAGCGCTGGCTGCAGACCTGGCGCCGCCGCGCGCTCGCCGCCGACGAGGTCATCGCCGCGCGCGCCGCGCTCGATCAATTGGCGCACGAAGCCGCCGACGGTCCGCAGTGCATGCAGCATCGCGACTTCCATTCGCGCAATCTCGTGCATTTGCACCAGCCCGCAACGCGGCCCGGCGAAATCGGCTGGCTCGACCACCAAGATCTTCGCCGCGGACCGCTCTACTACGACCTCGCCTCACTCGCGACCGACGCCTACGTCGACCTGCCGGAGGCGGTCGTGCGCCTGCTCGCGGATGCCGTGCCGGCCTGGGGCGCCTCGCATGGGCTCAGTGAAGAAGCGGCGCGGGAACGCTTTCACTACTCCGCGCTGCAACGCGTTCTCAAAGCGCTCGGCACCTTCGGCAACCTGCTCGCGCAAGGCCGGGACGAGTACCGGCCCGCCGAGACGCGCGCCCTGGCGCACGCGCATCGATTGTTCGCGGAGCGCCCGGAGCTCTGTCCGGAACTGCGCACCTTGATGGCATGAGCGCGCCGGGCGCGGCGCTGCTCTTCGCCGCCGGCAAGGCGACGCGCTTGGTCGGCCTGCGGGAGCGCTGGGCCAAGGCCTGCGTACCCGTGGCCGGCACCTCGCCGCTCGCCGACCTCTTGCCGAAGGTCATGGCCGCCGGCTTCACGCCGGTGTGGATCAATCTGCATCACCATGCCAGGCAGGTGCGCGACACGGCGCAGGCCGCGGCACCTCTCGCCGCGCTGAACTTCCTCGAAGAACCCACTCTGCTCGGCACCGGCGGCACCCTGCTCACGGTGACCCAAGCCAACGGCGCGCTGCCAGCCCTCTGCGCCAACGCCAAACTCTTCGGCGATTTCGACCTCTCCGCTCTACGGGACGCGCCACCGGGCACGTTGCTGCTGCATCCGAACTCTTCACTCGCCGAGTTCGGCGGTTTGCGCTACGACGCGCGCAGGCGCGTGCTCGGTCTCGCAGCGCGCACTCAGGCGCAAGACTCCGGCGCCGCGGTCTTCACCGGACTGTGCCGACCGCATCCGGCGTGGTTGAGCGCCCTCGCGCTCGCGCGCGCCGCGCGTCCCACCGCGCCGCTCTGCTTAATCCGTGATGGATTACTACCCGCGCTCGCGGCGGGTGTCGAGCACCACGCCCTGCTTCACTCCGGCTGGTGGTGCGAGATCAGCACCCCGGAACGCGTCGCCTTCGCGCAGGCGCGCCTCAGGCGACCGGCGCTTTCGGATCGCGCAACAGACGGTTCGGACCACGGCGCTCGGTGACGCCGCACTGATCCAACCACTCCAGGAGTGGCATCACGTACTTGCGTGAGGTGCGCCACTTGTCGCGGAGCGCCGGGATGTCCATGCCTTTGCCTTGGAGTTGGGCAACTACGTCGTCGCGGAAGCGTTCGACCCAGTTCGTCGCCAGGAACACGCCGTCGCCAGGACTGACCACGCGCCCGGCATCCACCAGATAGGTGCGCGCCGCGACGGCTTCGGTTTCACCGAGTCCGCTGCTACCGAGTAATTCGGACCAATCCCCAGGCGCCATCCCCCCCCCTTCGACGACCGCGTAGAGGCGCTCGGC
>JAQBVK010000185.1 GCA_027623585.1 Planctomycetota bacterium | reverse complement strand
GCTGCGCGCGCGTGCTGCCGCCCTAATACGGAGTCAGGCTCGAGTTGCGGTTTTCCGCCGCGGGGGTGCCGCACTCGATCGGGGGCAAGTTGCCCGGGCTCGATCTGAGCGAGTGCGGCACCCCCGCGGCGTAAAAAAACCGCCGGAGCCTGACTCCGTATATTGAGGTCGTGGGACGACTTGCGGCGGTGCTGGCAGCGTGCTTGGCGGCTTGGGCAGCCGCTCAGGAGCCGGCGACGGATCGCGGTGAAGGGCTGCGCTTGTTCCGTGAGGTGGTGTCGCCAGTGTTCGCGAGGAACTGCGCCGAGTGCCACAACGCGGAGAACCGTAAGGCCGATCTCGATCTGACCTCACGCGATGAACTGGTCTTCGGTGGGGAGAATGGGAACCCGATCGAGGCGCCGGATCCGCTGCTCCTGCGGCTGCTCGAGCATCGGGAGAAGCCCTTCATGCCGAAGAAGAAGCCGGCGCTCGCGGCGGAGGTCGTGGCTTCGGTGCAGCGCTGGATCGAACTCGGCGCGCCTTACGAGGGCGTGATTCCGGTGGAGGCGCAGGCGTGGTGGTCCTTCGGGCCGCTGCGCGAAGCGGCGCCGCCGGCGGATGGGCATCCGGTGGACGCGTTCCTGCGCGCAGAACTAGGAAAGAACTCCTGGTCGTTCGCGCCCGAGGCCGATCGGCGCATTCGGATCCGCCGGCTTTGGCACGACCTGCTCGGACTCGCGCCGACGAGAGCGGAGATTGAGAGCTTCGTTGCCGACGCGCGACCCGACGCCTGGCAGCGCCTGATCGAGACCGCGCTCGCGAGCCCGCACTACGGCGAACGCTGGGCACGCCACTGGCTCGACGCCGCGCGCTACGCCGACAGCGCCGGTTACGAGTTCGACGTCGAGCGGCCGAACGCCTGGCCCTTCCGCGACTTCGTGATCCAGGCTCACAACGCCGATCTGCCGTGGGACGAATTTCTGCGCTGGCAACTTGCCGGCGACGAACTCGCGCCGCAGCGGCCGGAGGCGATCGCCGCGACCGGCTTCCTCGCCGCCGGCCCGCGCGTGGACAACCAAGTCCTCGAGGACCTGCGCTACGACGAGCTCGATGACATGGTGGCAACCACCGGAAGTGCGATGCTTGGCGTCACGCTCGGCTGCGCGCGCTGCCACGACCACAAGTACGACCCCTTCACGGCGCGCGAGTACTACCAACTCGTGGCCGCCTTCCAGGGCACCGAGTTCTGGGACGCGCCGATGGCCAGCGTCGAACAGCAGGGCGCGGCGGATCTCTTGGTCGGCGCGCGCCGCCTGCCGTGGGCGTATTCCTTCACCAAACCGGCGGATGGTTGGCAGCGCGATGGCTTCGACGATTCCTCCTGGTCGCGCGGGCCGGGCGGCTTTGGCACCGAGGAGACTCCGGGCGCGCAAGTGGGAACCGAGTGGAACACCGACGCGATCTGGCTGCGGCGTGAATTCGCGTGGGAAGCCGCCGAGCCGCTTGCCCTCTGGCTGCACCACGATGAGGACCTCACGGTGTGGCTGAACGGCGAAGTCGTGTACGCAGCGAGCGGCTACTCCACTGAGTACGCGCTGGTGGAGTTGCCCGAGGCCAAGCCGCGCGACGGCGGCAACTTGCTCGCCGTGCGCTGCGTGCAACGCGTCGGAGGGCAGTACGTCAGCGTGATCCCGACCACGCGCGCGCGCATCGATGCTTCGCGGCGCCAGATGAGCAGCGTGCTCGCGGTGCGCGACCGCGGACCGACGCCGCCCGACGCCTGGCTGTTGGAGCGCGGCAGTCCGGCGATGAAGGCCGAGAAGATCGAGTACGGATTCCCGGCGGCGATCGGACTCGCGCGCGGCGATGCCGATGCATGGGAAGATGCTGCACGCGAGCGCATGGAAGCGGGGCGCAGCAGCGGCCGGCGCGCCGCGCTCGCGCTGTGGCTGACCGACGTGGAGGACGGCGCCGGCGCGCTCGCCGCGCGCGTCACCGTCAACCGCGTGTGGCAGCACCACTTCGGGATCGGTTTGGTGTCCACCGCCGGCGACTTCGGCGTGCAAGGTGATCCGCCGAGTCATCCGGAACTGCTGGAATGGCTGGCGGCGGAGTTCGTGCGCAGCGGCTGGTCGCTGAAGGCGCTGCATCGGATGATCCTCAGCAGTGAGGCGTGGCAACAGGGAGAGGATTCCGATCCGCGCAAGCGGGCGGAAGATCCGGACAACCGTCTGCTCGCGCGCATGCCGGCGCGGCGCTTGGAGGGCGAGATCCTGCGCGACCGCATGCTGCAGGCCAGCGGCTGTTTGAACCCGCAACTGGGAGGACCGGCGGTGATGCCTTGGATCCACCCCGACGCGATCGCCACCGGCAGCACGCGCAAGTGGAACGAGAACGTTGTCGACGGCCCCGCCACCTGGCGGCGCAGCATCTACGTCTTCATCCGCCGCAGCGTGATGTTCCCGACGTTCGAAGTCTTCGACGGC
Source organism: Planctomycetota bacterium (assembly GCA_027623585.1). Classification (GTDB taxonomy): domain Bacteria; phylum Planctomycetota; class UBA1135; order UBA1135; family UBA1135; genus JAQBVK01. The sequence goes on along the minus strand of JAQBVK010000185.1, from coordinate 2,720 downwards.
CCCAACGCGCAACAGGCCTGCACGCGCCGCAACCTCACCACCACGCCGCTGCAGGCACTGGCGCTGATGAACAACGCCTTCACGCGCGATCAAGCGCAGCGCTTCGCCGCGCGCCTCGAAGCCGAAGCGCCCGGCGATCGCGCGGCGCAGATTGAGCGCGCCTTCGGGCTCACGCTACAACGCGCGCCCACCGACCCGGAACGCGCCGAAGCGAAACGCTTTCTCCAAGCCAGCCCGCTCACCGACTTTTGTCAGGTGCTGTTCGGCCTCTCCGAGTTCGCCTACGTGGACTAGGGAAGTCCTAAACCACCAGCGGCGCGCTGACTTCGCAACTGTTCACGTCCACCGCGACCACGGTGCGCCCGCAAGCGCCGGCCGCAGTGTTCAACACGACGTTCACGTTGCCGCTCCCATCCGCGGTGCGCAGAGCGCCGAGACGCGGGAAGCTGAGCGGGATCATGGCGCCAGCACAAGGCTGTCGGGTCCGCAGCGTCCGCCCGGCGATGCCGTGGATGATCGCGACGTTCGCGTTGGGCGTGGCGCCGGTCACGTGCAGCGTTTGCGTGCCAGGGCAAGTCCCCGTCACGGACAGCGTGAGCGTGGCGAGCGGAACGGGCGCCGCGTCGAGAGAAGTCGGAGCGGCAAACAAGGCCGCCGTCAAGGCGAGTATGGTGGAGTGGATCATGAGTCGGGGATGAAGAGGTCCGATTCACCATAACGCAAAAGCGACAAGCCTGCTGCTAGCATTCCTAGGTGAACCTAATCGGTGCTGATCCGGTGACGTCCTCCCGCCGCGACTTCCTGCGCACGGCAGGGAACGGCTTCGGCATGCTCGCGCTGGCGGGGTTGCTGCAGAAGCAGGGTTTGCTCGGGCGCTTGGCGGCGCAGGAGCCGGCGGCGGCGCGCGGACTCGCCGGGTTGCCGCACTTCGCGCCGAAGGCGAAGTCCGTGATCTGGTTGTTCATGTACGGCGGGCCGTCAGCGATGGACACCTTCGATCCGAAACCGGCGCTCGACAAGCATCACGGCGAGCCGTGCCCGGCGGGCATCGAAACCTTCTTCAAGGACGGCATGGGGCCGCTGATGAAGTCGCCCTATTCCTTTCAGCAGTACGGCGAGAGCGGCGCCTGGGTCAGCGAGTGTTATCCGGCGCTGGCGAAATGCGTGGACGACATCGCGTGGGTGCGCTCGCTGCAATCGCGCAGCAACAACCACGCGCCGGCGCTGCTCGAGATGAATTCCGGGCTGGTGCGTGTGGGCTTTCCGTCGGTCGGCTCGTGGCTGAACTACGGGCTCGGCAGCGAGAACGAAAATCTTCCCGGTTACGTCGTGATGTACGATCCGCGCGGCGGACCGATTGCGGGACCGCAGAACTGGAGCGCGGGTTTTCTGCCGAGCGAGCATCAGGGCGTGCCCTTCCGCGCGCAGGGACAGCCGATCTTGGATCTGGCGCGGCCGGCGGACGTCGATGAGATGCACCAGCGCCGGCAGTTGGATCTGCTCTCGGAGTGGAATCAACGTCACGCCGAAGCGCGCCCGGGCGTGCGCGAGTTGGACGCGCGCATCCGCTCCTTCGAACTGGCGGCGCGCATGCAACTGGCGGCGCCGGAGGCGATCGACATCGCCAACGAGAGTGAGGAAACCAAGCGGCTCTACGGTTTGGACCGCGACGTCAGCCGCTGGTACGGCACGCAATGCCTGATCGCGCGGCGGCTGGTCGAGCGCGGCGTGCGTTTCATCCAGTTGTATTCCGGCGGCGGGCATCAACAGGACTCCTGGGACGCGCACTTCGGTCTCAAGGACAACCAGGATCAGCACTGCCCAGAGACCGACGTGCCGATCGCAGGCTTGCTGACCGATCTCAAGCGGCGCGGCCTCCTCGAGAACACTCTCGTGGTGTGGGGCGGCGAGTTCGGGCGCATGCCGATGAGCCAGGGCACGAACGGCGGTCGCGATCACAACCCCGAGGGCTACTTGAGTTGGATGGCCGGCGGCGGCATGAAAGGCGGAGCAAGCCACGGCAGCACCGACGAGATCGGCCTGCGCGCGGCGGAGGACCCGTGCGACGTGCACGACCTCCACGCGACCATCCTTCACCTGATGGGGATCGATCACGAGCGCCTCACCTACTTCCACAACGGCCGCGACTTCCGCCTGACTGACGTGGCCGGCAAGGTGCTGAGCAAACTCTTGGCTTAGAGCGCGCGCGCGGCTTGTGCCACGCGGTCGAGGATGCGGAGCGTGTCCATCGAATCGGCGAGCGGGAAGCGCGGCGCTTCGAGGCCGCGCACCACGCGGCACATGTGTTCGATTTCGATGCGGTAGGGATCCACGATGCCGGGTTCGATGACGCGGCGGCCGTGCACGCCTTCGATCGTCACGTGCGGAAGTTCCTTCCATGAGATCCACGGCCGGTCGAGCGAGATTGTGCCTTGGGTACCCGTCACGCGCGCGCTCTGCTGGAAGGGCGCGTCGAAACCGATCTCGAAGCGCGCTTCGGTGCCGTTCTCCCAGCCGAGTTTCGCCACCACGTGCAGGTCCACGTCGCGTTGTGGATGAAAACGCGCGCCTGCCACCTCAATCGTCTTCGGATCCGGACCGAGGATCGTGCGCGTGAAGTCGGTGCAGTACACGCCGATGTCGAGCAGCGCGCCGCCGCCCCACTCCTTGGTCATGCGCACGTCGGTCGGCGATGCGATCTGAAACTGAAGTGCGTGTCC
>JAQBVK010000184.1 GCA_027623585.1 Planctomycetota bacterium | reverse complement strand
GCCAGAGGCACTTTGCGGGTGCGTGACTCCGGCGGCGAGCCCGGTTCGTTGAAGCCGATGTGACCGTTGTGGCCGAGCCCCAGGATCTGGAGATCCAGGCCACCCGCGGCCCGAATCGCAGCCTCGAACCGCGCGCACTCCGCCGCGACGTCGACCGCGGAAACCCTCCCATCCAGAAGATTCCGCTGCGCTGGCGGAAGGTCCACCTGAGCGAACAGACTCTCCTCCATGAAGTCCGCAAAGGAGGCGCCGTGCGGAGCGGGCCAAAACTCGTCCAAGTTGAAGCTGCGTACGGCCGCAAAGGACAGGGCCGCCTCCCGATGGAGCCGTATCCAGGCTTGATACAAGGCTAGAGGAGTGTTGCCCGTGGGCAGACCGACGACCCATCCCCCGTGCCCCGCCCTCCGAATCTCGGTGGCCGTCTCCTCTGCCAGGGCGCAACTCGCCGCCTCCGCATCAGCGAAGACGCGCAACTGCGCCGTGTGGGAGAGCCTGCTCATCACGCTTCAGGCCGGGAATCCTAGTCCATCGCGGCGCCCGACCGAGACTCGGCCAGCACAAAAGCCTGCAGAACGTAGGCCTCCCGGCGGGGTTCCCCTTGGAACTGTCCGCTAAACTGGACGACGCACGATCATGATCAAGACCGCTTCCCTCCTCTCGCTCGGCCTGGTGGCGGTGCTGCTCACAGCACCTGCTTCCGCGCAATCTGTCGCAGACGCCAAGACTTCCCCGGAGCAAGGCGCTTTCGTCTTGCATCTGGATGGACTGACCGCCGCCAACGCGGCGAAGGTTCAGGCTCAATTCGCCAAGGTTCCCACTGTCTCTGCAGTGACCGTGGATACGAGCACCGGTCAGGTCGCGCTGTCGACCGCCGCTGGCATCCAACTCGATGCCGATGCCGCGCACGCTGCGGCGAAAGCTGCCGGCCTCACTCCCAAATCGCTCGACATCCCCGCGTGGGCTGCTGAGACGGTGTGGGTGGTGACGGTCAGCGGTGGCTCGTGACGTGCTCAAGCGAGTGCCCGTGCGGCATTCCAGTCGGCGCAGAACGTGGCTCAACTCCGCCAGTGCGGACGGGTCGGCACCTTCACGATGAGCGAGAAGGCTGAGCTCGACAAGGAAGCAGTCGAGAAAGCGGTGCAGAAGAAGGGTCTCAAGGTCGCGACTGCCGATAAGGTGACGCGCCAGAAAGCCCAACGCGATCTGCGCTTCGAGTTTTCGAAGCCTTCCACGTGAGCGAACAGTTCTGACAAGGTCCGTGCGGCCTTGCTGAAAGTCGAAGGTGTCCACGACGTCTACGTCACCGACGAGCACGTGGTGGTGGGCCTCAAGACCAACGCCGCAGTGAACGAAGCGGCGATTCGCGCCGTCCTGCGCAAGAATCAGAGCGCGAGCCTCTTCCCGGTCGTCGTTCCGGCGGAACCGGCAGCCTAGGCTATCCGCGTTCACACCGAGGGACCGTCCACGTGGACGGTCCCTTTTTTTATTCACAGTTCGTCGCCTTCGACGCCGAACTCCGGTTCCGCGACGTCGGCGGCCGCGCGTTGCCGCGGCGGCGATCCTGAGAGCAGCACCGCAATCGGACGCGTGCGCTCGAAGGAGAGCAGGATCACTTGCAAGGCGGAGGTGATCGGCACGGCCAAGAAAGCGCCGGCGATGCCCCAAGTCCCCGCCCACACCACCACGGAGACCACGATCACCAGCGGCGACAGGTTCAACTCGCGGCCGAGGATGCGCGGATCGAGGAAGTTTCCGAGGAAGACGTTCACCACGCTGTATCCGAGCATGGTGCCGAGGGCTGGCATCCAAGTGTCGCCGGCCGCAAGTGCCACCAAGGTGGCGAGCATGCCCGCGATGATGCTGCCGAAGGTCGGAATGAAGTTCAGCAGGAAGGTGAGCAGGCCGAGCAGCGCGGCATAGGGAACGTCGAGGACCTTGAGCAGCAGATAGCAAAGGCCGCCGGTCAGCAGCGAGATGAAGGTCTTGACCAGCAAGTAGCGCTGAATGCCCCACGCGACGTGCTCCAGGACGCGGCGCGCGTCGTCTCGCCGCTCGCCGGCGATCGCGAAGATCTTGCGCTGGAACAAGCGCGCCTCCGCGAAGATGAAGATCATGTAGATCATCACGATCACGAGGTCGCGCGTGAAGCCGAGACCGCCGATGACGCCGCCGCGCGCCAGCGCCCCAACGTCGAGCTGTTTGAGGCCCTCGACCAGCATTCTGGTCAGCGTCTCAGGCATTGCGGATTCGCGGAAACGCTGCTCGATGGTCGCGACGATCACCGGCCAGTCCATGCGCGCACCTTCTTGGGCGGCTCCGCTCTTCGCAACGCCGAGAAACTCGGTAAGACTGTCGCGCAAGGTGAGGCCGAGGTTGGCAATCAGATAGAAAAGCGCCGCCAGCAAGAACACAACGGTCACCGCCGGCGGAATCCTCCAGCGCGCTGCGCGGCGCACGATCGGCGCGACCATTCCTGAGAGCAGGAACGCGAACACCAACGGCAACAGGATCGAAGCGCCGACGTGGAGCACCCAGCCGACCAGCACAGTGGCAATGACGCCAAGCAGGAAGACCGTGGAACGCGGCGGCGTTGCAGTCACCGCAGACAGCCTACAACGGCGCGGGATAGAATCTCGCTCGTCATGGGCAAGCGCATCCTGCTCCTCGCGATCGGAGCCGGCTTGATCGGTGCCGGTTGGATCCAGCTCAGCACTCTGTTCCGCGCGCTCGACTGGTTCAACGACGTGCCGTTCCCGCCGCGGCCGTGGACTTGGTTCGTGGCGGCGCAGGCCGGCTCGCTCGCGCTGGGCGGCGCGGCCCTCGCAGCCGCGGTCACTCCAAAGTTGCGTCGCCCGTGGTTCGTGGCGGCTGCGTTGGCGGTCGCCGTCGGCTCGGCCGTGCTGCGCTTCCCGCAGATCTATCCGACGGTCGCCTTCAATTCCTTGCACCGGCTCTCCTACTGGCGCAACGGCTCCGAACTCTTCCTCGCGCCGCCGGAGTATCTGGCCTGGTCCGACGAGTTTGCAGCCTGGCTGGAAGCGCGTCCCGCCCAGAAGCGGCTCGCCAACACGGTGTTCATTCGCATGGGCGACTACCACCTGCGCGTCGGCAACACGACGCCAGCGATCACCTACTTCGAGAAGGCGCTCGCTTCGGTGGAGAGCAACCGTGAAGAAATCGAACGGGGCAGCAAGCTCGCTTATTCAAAGAAGCGCAGGGAGGTATTGCGCTGGTTGATCACGGCCAATCTGCGCGCCGGTGAGCGAGATAACTGCATCAAGCAGCTCAACCAAGATGCGTGCATCTATCCGTTGCGCGGCGGCGGGCTCTGGTCGCTGCCGCAACACGCGCTCGACGCGCAGCGCTGGTGCCTCGAGTACTTGAAGGAAGATCCCGCCAATCCTGGCGTGCGCTACCTCTACAACGTCGCGCACATGGCGGCGGGAACCTGGCCGAACGGCGTTGACGAAGCGTATCGGCTGCCGCTGCCGCCGGCGGACGGAGCGCACGCAATGCCGCACTTCACCAACGTCGCCTACGCAGTCGGCGTCGGTCACGACAGCGTCGCGGGCGGCGCGATCATGGACGATTTCGACGGCGACGGCGATCTCGACCTGTTCGCGACTTGCCTGCGCCAAGACACCAACTGCATCTATTACCGGAATGAAGGCGATGGCCGCTTCACCGACGCCACCGAGACCGCAGGCCTCACCGGCATCACCGGCGGTCTGAGCTGTTCGCAGGCCGACGTGGACAACGATGGCGATCTCGACATTCTGATCACCCGCGGCGCCTGGCTGGGCGAAGAGGGACGCATTCCGAACCTGCTCCTGCGCAATCGCGGCGATGGCAGTTTCGAAGACGTGTCGATGGCGAGCGGCATCGGAGCGCCGGCGTGGCCCTGCCTGGTCGCCGCGTGGTGCGATTACGACCTCGACGGCGACCTGGACCTCTACGTCGGCAATGAGCGCGTCGGTCGCGGCAACTACGCGCCGAGCCAGTTGCTGCAGAACGACGGCAGCGGCAAGTTCACCGACGTCGCGAAGCAAGCGGGCGTCGAGAACCTGCGCTATGCGCGCGGCGTCTGCTGGGGCGACTACGACAACGACGGCGACTTCGACCTCTACGTCTCGAACTTCGGGGAACTCAATCGTCTTTACCGCAACCGCGGCGACGGCAGCTTTGAGGACGTCGCGGAAGCGCTGGGCGTCGCGAATCAGACGCCGGACCCGAAACGCCAGCGCTCCTTCCAGTCCTGGTTCTTCGACTTCAACAATGACGGTTGGCTCGACATCTTTTCTGCGTCCTACCCGCTCGGCGGCACCGGCGGCAGCGTGGATGGAGCCGCGACTTCCTTGTACGGCGAACCCGCGATCGAAGAGACCTGCAAACTGTGGATCAATGACGGCGACGGCGGATTCCGCGACGTCACCGAGGAAGCCGGCCTCCTCGGCACGATTTCGGTGATGGGTGCGAACATCGGCGACGTGGATGCCGACGGCTGGATGGATTTCTATCTCGCCACCGGCGCGCCGGCCTTCGAAATGCTGGTGCCGAACATGATGATGCGCAACGTCGGCGGCGAACGCGTCGCGGACGCCACCGTGGCGAGCGGACTTGGCCACCTTCAGAAAGGCCACGGCGTCGCGTTCGGCGACGTGGACGGCGACGGAGATCTCGATCTCTGGTCGCAACTGGGCGGTTGGTACGTCGACGACCGTTACTACAACGGCCTCTTCCGCAACGACGGTCTCGCACCCGGAATCCATTGGCTCACGCTTCGCCTGCGCGGAGAGCGCTCGAACCGCTTCGGTGTCGGCGCGGTGGTGAAGGCGGTGCTCCTCGAAGGCGGCATCGAGCGCACGATCTACGCGCATGCGGGAAGCGGGGCCTCCTTCGGCGCGAACTCCTTGGACCTCGAACTCGGCCTGGGCAGGGCGACGCGGCTCGAGCGCCTCGAAATCCGATGGCCGCGCGCCGGCAGCCTGGCGGAGCGCACCGAGGTGCTGACTGGCCTTCCCATGGATCGCCTCCTCGAGGTCAGCGAGGGTGGGACCTGGACGGAACTGCCGCTCGCCCCGATCCCGCTCGCTCCTGAACTGCGCTGATTCCGCCGCGTGGCGGCGAAACGCGCCCTAAGGCAGCGCTGAATAAGTGCTTTCGTTCCGGCGCGTGGATTCGCGGCCGGGGTCAAGGAGCCGGAACCTGCGCCTATTGATA
>JAQBVK010000183.1 GCA_027623585.1 Planctomycetota bacterium | reverse complement strand
TCTCCCCCCTCGCCGATTACCGGCGTGTCTGAACATCTGGTCCTGCTCCTCTTACTGGTCGGCATCCTCGCCGGCCCAGTGCTCGGAGTGCTCGATCCGGACGAGCGGTTCGGGGACATGCTGTTCCCCTTCGTGTCGCTGTCGGTCGCGGTGATCCTCTTCGAAGGCAGCCTCACGCTGCGTTGGAAGCGCTTGCGCGGACTCGGCGGCGTGGTGCGGCGCATGGTCGGCATCGGCCTGCTGATCACCTGCGCGATTGGCGCGTGGGCGGCGCACGAGTTCACTGGACTGTCCTGGGAACTCGCGATCCTGTTCGGTTCCTTGGTGGTCGTGACCGGTCCGACCGTGATCGCGCCGATGCTGCGCGTGGTGCGACCGACTCATGCGGTGTCGGAGGTGTTGCGCTGGGAAGGCATCGTGTACGACGATCTCGCGAGCCGTTTGATCCGCGGCGGCAGCATCCGTGCCACGCGCTTGACGGAAGAATTCGACGCTGCCGGCTGGCGGACCGCGAATCCGGACTCTTGGCCGCTGTTCGCGATCGATCCTGACGGCGAAGCGACGCCATTCGTCGAAGGCGAAGCGGACGCGATGGAGGAATGGTGGAACCGTTTCGAGTCTGGGTGGCGGGTCATTTCCCTCGCGGAGCGAGAGGCTCCCGCGACGGCATGACTGCCGGCAGCTTGCTCGCGCTGCTCGCAGGCTTCGCCGCGCTGGTGGGCGGGGCGGAACTGCTGGTGCGCGGCGCGACCCGTCTGGCCGCGCGGCTCGGCGTTTCTCCGCTCGTGATCGGATTGACCGTAGTCGCGTTCGGCACCAGCGCGCCCGAGATGGCCGTCAGCGCGATGGCTGCGTGGTCCGGCCAATCGGATCTTGCGGTCGGCAACGCGATCGGCAGCAACGTGATCAACACCTTGGTGATCTTGGGCCTCGCCGCCGTGGTGTTGCCGCTGACCGTCGCGGCGCGCGTGGTGCGGCTCGAGATTCCGGTCATGATCGCCGCCGCCCTCATGGTGTGGCTGATGGCGCTCGACGGCATGCTCCAGTTCTGGGAGTGCTTGGTGTTATTCGCTTCGATTTTGGTCTACACCTTCATGCAGATTCGCATGGCGCGCGCCGAACGACGCGCCGAGGTGCGCCAAGAGTTCAGTGAAGAATTCGGCGCCGAGAATCTTCCCGTCAGCCCGGCTTGGCGTGACCCCGCTTTCGCGCTGGCGGGGCTGATGTTGCTGGTGCTCGGTTCGAACTGGTTGGTGGAAGGAGGCACGGCGATCGCGCGCGCCTTCGGCGTCTCGGAACTCGTGATCGGACTCACCGTGATCGCGCTCGGCACTTCGCTGCCGGAGCTTGCGACTTCGGTGCTGGCCAGCCTGCGCGGGCAGCGCGACCTCGCGGTCGGCAACGTGATCGGGAGCAATCTGTTCAACTTGCTCGCGGTGCTCGGCATCGCGGGGATCGGACGCCCTTCGGGAGTGCCGGTGTCGGCGCAGGTCCTCGCCTTCGACTTGCCGGTGATGGTGGCCACGATGGTGATCTGTCTGCCCTTGTTCCTCGACCGCAAGGTCGGGCGCGGGCGCGGCGGCCTGTTCTTGCTGTGTTACGCGTTCTATCTGACTTACTTGCTGCTCTCTGCCACCGGTCATTCCAAGCTGCCCGCCTACCGCGGCGCGATGCTCGGCTGGGTTCTGCCCGTCCTGGTGATGATCATCATTCTGCTCGCGGTGCGCGCGGCGCGCGCCTCGCGATCGGTCGATTCCCTCAAGTCATGAGCCGCGTTCCGCATCCGCGCGACTGGAAGCTTTCGGCATGGCTCTTGGTCGGCGCCAACCTCACGCCGATCTACGGCATCTTCGCTCTCGGATGGTCCGCGGGACCGCTGTTGTGGTTCTATTGGCTCGAAAGCCTCGTGATCGGCGGCTTCACGGTGCTGCGCATGGCGCTCGCGCCGGCCAGCAGTTCACCGGCTGCACTCAAACTCTTCCTCATTCCGTTTTTCGCCGTCCACTACGGAATGTTCTGCTTCGTGCACGGAGTCTTTCTGGGTTTGATCACGAATCGCGGGCCGGAGTTCTCATCGAAGATGTTCGACCTCACCGCCATCATGCAGATCCCGGGACTCGCCTGGATGCTGCTCGCCTTGGTGCTGTCGCATTTCTGGTCTTTCGTCGCGCACTACCTGCGCGGCGGCGAACGCGAGCGCGCGACGGTTCAGATGGAGATGGTGCGACCCTACGGGCGCGTCTTGGTGATGCACCTGACCGTGATGCTCGGCGGCGCCGCGCTGATTTTTCTGGACGCTCCGCTGGTAGCAGCGCTCGGCTTGCTCAGCTTGAAGACCGTCGTGGACTTACGGGCCCACTTCCGGAGTCACGCCGCGCTCGGCGCGCAGCCGGACGCATCGATCATTTGAGCAGCAGTGCGCGCAAGGGCGCGGGCTTCCTGGGCGGCCAGCCGACTTCACGCCACAGTACCTTGCCATCCGGTCCGATCAGGTAGTTGGTGGGGTAGGCCTGGACCAGGAATGCATCGCTGACTGCGGATTCGTGTTGCCGCACGGCGCGCATCGTGAATCCTTTCTCCTTCCAGTACTTCTCGATCACGGACTTCTCATCTCCGAGGTCGACGCACAAAAAGACCACGTCGCTGCGCTGGGCGGAAACCTCTGACCAGAGGCTTTGGAGCTGCGGGTGCTCCTCGATGCAGCCGCTTCAGTGGAAGAACCAGAAGTTCAAGAGCACGGTCTTGCCTTTCAGCGAGGACAGCGCGAACTCCACGTCGTCCATGCCGGTCATGCGCACCTCCGGCGCGTCGGCGCCGACTTCGAGCATGCCCTCTTCCCAATCCGGTTCCTCGAAAGTGAGCTCCTCGTAGTCGTCCGGGATCGGCTTCAAGAAATCCTTCACCTCGGCTTCCTTCAGGAGTTCGAGCGAGTCGATCGTCGCCACCAGCACCGCGGTGCCGCCGATCGGTAGCGTGAAGCTGCGCAGTGCGCCCTTCGCGTCGAGCCAGGCGGTGGAAGTGCCGTCCTCACCGAACAAATCGGGACCGGTCAGCGCGAGTCCGGTCCAGTCCGGATGGTCCTCGCGGGCGGGCAAGAACTGCACGCTGTCCGCGCCGACCAGTTCGCCGGCCCAATCCTTACCCAAGAAGGAAAGAAAGAACATCGCCGAGCACTCGCTCCACGAGGCGCCGTCCTGCACGGCTTGCATGGTTTCCTGGTCGAGTTGGAACACCGCTTTGCCGTTGCCGTGGTAGAGCACGCGGATGATCTCCGGATCCTCACCGGGGCTCTCCTCGGCGCCGTCGAGCAGGATGCGCCCCGCGCAAGGCCGCATCAGGTCGGCCTCGACGCTGAGCTTCAACACCATCGCCTCGGTCGCGTCCGCGGCCGGATCCTCGAGCACGACTTGCGCGCGCAGGCGGATCGCTTGCGCAGTCTGGTAGGTCTTCTGCAGCGCGTTCCAGGCGTCGCGCGCGGGTGAAGCTTGGGCGGCGGGCGCGGGTTCCTGGCAGAGGAGCGGCGCGAGCAGGAGGAGTGCGTTCATCGGAACCGCCTCATCTTATCCGCGGATGCGCGTAGCCTGCAGGCATGCCGACGCCTCTCCGCGCCCTGTTCGCATCCGCCGTTCTGATCGCGCTACCGTTCCAGGAACCGGCGGCGCCCGCCGCGGCCACGCCCGCGGAACCGGGCTGGGAGCAAGCGATGAGTGAACTCTACGCGGTGATCTCTGGCCCGGTCGGGCAGGCGCGTGATTGGGAGGCGTTTCGCGCGATGTTCGCGGAACATGCCAACATGATGATTTCGATGCCTCAGGCGGAGGGTCCTTCCCGCCTCCTGGTGCTGACTCCGGATGAATACGTCGAGCGCAGCGGCGCGATGCTCGTGGATACTGGATTCAACGAGCGCGAGATCGGCCGACGCGCTGAGCGATTCGGCAACCTGGTTCACGTGTTCAGCGCTTACGAAGGCGTGATGCAGACCCCGGCGGGGGAGCGCACGATGCGCGGCGTGAACTCGGTGCAGCTGTTGCGCACTTCCGAGGGATGGAAAATCCTCAACATCGCCTGGGAGCAAGCGACGCCCCAAAATGAAGTGCCGGCCTCGCTGCTCGCGAAGCCGGCGCCGGGGAGCGCGGAAACCGCGCGTTAGTCGTCGTTGCCGTTCGGCTCGTCCGAACCCGACGGCTCATCGCTCGGGGGCTCTTCCGTGACCGGCGGATCGTTGACCACCGGCGGGTCGTTGACCACCGGCGGATCCTCGACGACCGGCGGATCGTTGACCACCGGCGGATCCACCACGACCGGGACCTCCGTGACGACCGGGACTTCGGTCACGGCCGGTGTCTCGACCACCGGCAGTTCAGAGCTCGGGGCGATCGGAGCTTCAGCGGTGACGGCGCCTTGCTCGATCGCTTGCTGGACGACGCCCTCGATCGGGCTCGGCTCGCGCGTTTCGACGGTCAGCGGCGTGCCATCCGTGAAGCCCACTTCACCTGTCGCACTGGCTTCGGCCACGCCGAATCCGTCCCGCACGAAGCCATTCGGCAGCACCGCGACGAAGCTCTGCGCATCGCACTCGGTCTGCGTCGTGATTCCGGTGAAGTTCCAGTGCAGCACCGTTTCGGTGTCGATGCGCACGTCGGCGGAGTGCATCTCGCCTTCGCCGTCGAGCCAGAAGATCGTGCTGCGCTGACCTTCGTTCTCGGTGCCGTTCCAACGCACACGCAGGCCGGTGAGGCCCGGATGCTCGGCGTGAGCGGGCACGAAGGACACCACGTCCGCTTCACCACGGCGCGCGCACCAACCGGACCAGGTCGAGCCGAGGAAAGCGAAGTCGTCGAGTTCCGTGGACTGGTTCCAATCGCCACCGCAACCGAAGGCGCGATCGCTGCCGTGCGACACCGACCAGATGCCTTCTTCGGTGCCGAAGGAGGAAGCCGTGACCGAGGCATTCGCCGGCGCGCCCGTGGCGCGCGCGTTGACGTGGACTTCACCGAAGCCCGGCCCAGCCACGCTCACCGTGACGTCGATCGTCGCCAGCGTGCGGCCGGCGCTCGTGGACGAGGTGGAGAGGAATTCGCCGGTGGCCTCGAAAGAGACCGCGGCTGAACTCGAAAAACGCTCTTGAAGCGCATTCCAAGTGGCGCGGGCGCGCTCGTTTTCCGCGCTCGTTTGGGCATTCACCGGCGCAGGGGCGACCGGCTGTTGCGCCGCCGCCATGGACA
>JAQBVK010000182.1 GCA_027623585.1 Planctomycetota bacterium | reverse complement strand
GGAGGACTGCCGCGACGGAAGCTTCGACGCGCTCGGGATCGAGCAGGATCCGCCGCACCTCAGCGAGGTCATGGCGCGCGAACTTCGCGTGCCGATTGCCCAAATCGAGCAACAGGCCCGATTGCTTCAAGGCAGGCGGTAGTAGAGCGTGCGGGCCGCACCGAGCCGCTCGATCTTCACTTCGATCGACTTGGCGTTCGTGCTCCGCAAGGTCTGGAGCAAATCGTCCCGGCTAACCGCCGCGACGCCGTTGACCGCGAGCACGACGTCGTCGGCGCGCAGGCCGAGCCGCGCGAAGGGCGAGTTATCTGGCACGCTTTGGATGCGCAGTCCTCGCACTTCGTTCGAGAAGCGATCGCGTTCGGAGCGAACCGGAATCGCCGCGAGGAGTTGTTCCTGCGACAGACTCTTGAAGTACTCAGCATCGCTGCTGCCGATCTCGAACTCGCCGGCCTCGTTCAGGCGCGTTTCCTTCGGCGCGGATTGGATGACCGTGCTCGAAGTCCCCGGATTGCCGCCGAACAGCGGATCGGTAACGTCCTTCGGCAAATCATGAGCGGCCATCGTGAGCTCAACCCTGCCCGCATCCGGACCTTCACCGAATCCGATCGTGACCGATTCTTCCCGAACCTCGAGTAGACGCACGTCCAGCCCTTGCTTGGAAGGAAGGCTGATCTTCGCGCCCACACGGTAGAGATCGCCGGGGATGTCGCTGCTCTGTTCGTCCGGGCGCGCGTCGCTGGGCTGCAGATACGCGGCGTTGTTCGGGCTGTCCGCAGCGACGTACTGGACGTACTGCAACTGCAGGTCTTTCTCGGAGAGCCGCGGGCTCGGCGGCGGCGGCGGCTTGGCGGCCTCGGCCTTCGGCTTCTCCTTGCCGGTGATGTTCAACTTCTCGATCACCGCGTACTCGGGGAAGGGCAGCAAATGCCCGGGATCGGCGCGCGGACCGACGCCGGCGGACTCCTGCAAGCGGCGCAGGTCCGCGACCGGGAAGTAGCCGGGGCGCTGGGTGGCGTAGTCGTAGATGCGCCAACCGAGGGCTCCCAGAGCCGCAAGACCCACGAGCGCCAGGAGGAGGCGGAGCAGCTTCTCGTTCACCATGGGCATCTTAGGACGGCTCGGCCGCGGAATCCGGCGCGGGCCGTCCAGTCTTAGGACGCAATGAGCGAGCCGTTTCGTCCGCTTCCGTTGCGGACTGGAAGAGGTTCCGGATCAGTTCCGGAACGCCGCGCCCGGTCGCGGAACTGATGCGCAGCACCACGGACTTGCAACCCCGCGCGCGCAGCTCCCGCTCGAGGGCGTCAGCGCGCTCCTCGGCTTCCTCATCCTCGATCTTGGTGGCGGCGATCAGGCTAGGCCGGACGGCCAACTCGGGCGCGAAGGAGAACAGTTCTTGGCGCACGATCGCCCAGGCCTCCGCCGGATCCTCCGCGTCGATGCTGCAGTCCACCAAATGGAGCAGCAGGCGGGTGCGCTCCACGTGTTTCAGGAATCGGTGGCCCAATCCTTTCCCGTCGGCGGCGCCTTCGATCAATCCAGGAACGTCGGCCAGCACCAAGGTGCGTTCACCCCCTTCCGCCGCGAGCACGCCGAGGGCGGGGTGCAATGTGGTGAAGGGATAGGCGCCGACGCGCGGGCGCGCCGAAGTCAACCGGCGCAGAAGCGTGGACTTGCCCGCGTTCGGCAGGCCCACGATGCCGACGTCGGCCATCAGTTTCAGCTCCAGGCGCAGGCGCCGAACTTCACCGGGCCGGCCGTCCTCCGCGACCCGCGGAGCCTGCACCGTGCTGCTCGCGAAGCGCGCATTCCCGCGACCGCCGTCGCCGCCGCGCGCGATCACCACTTCGCTCTCCGGCTCGGTCATGTCCACGAGCAGGTTGCCGCGCTCGGCGTCGAAGACCTGCGTGCCGACGGGAACTCGCACGGTGCAATCCTGGCCGGCGCGACCGTAACAGTTCTTGGCGCCGCCTTGCTTGCCTCCTTCGGCCACGGCGCGCACCATGCGCGCGATCCGAAACAACGAATTCTCGTGAGGATCCGCGTGCAGAATCACACTGCCGCCATTGCCGCCGTCGCCGCCGTCGGGACCGCCGCGTTGCACGAATTTTTCGCGCAGAAAGGAAATCGCTCCATCTCCGCCATCACCGGCAACGACCACCAGTTGGGTTTCGTCGCGGAATGCCGGTTCGCTGCTCTCCATGGCAGGGCTCTCGGCGACGGCACGGTCAGGCGCGCGAGGCGCGCCGAGCGACCGTTAACCTTCGACCGGAAGGATCGCCACGCGGCGACGGGTTTGAAACTTGACGTGGCCGTCGGTCAGCGCGAACAAGGTGTAGTCCGAGCCGAGGCCGACGTTCTTGCCGGGATGGAATTTGGTGCCGCACTGCCGCACCAAAATCTCACCGGCGCGCACGAGTTGACCGCCGTAGCGCTTGATACCGCGCATCTGCGGGTTGGAGTCGCGACCGTTCTTCGACGAGCCGCCGCCCTTCTTATGTGCCATGGCTTCTGTTCGCTTGCCGGGTTAGCCGAGGATTTCCTTCACGCGAATCCGCGTGTAGGCCTGGCGGTGGCCGCGCTGCTTCATGCTCGCCTTGCGGCGACGATAGAAACTAACGCGGATCTTTTCGTCCTTCTCGTGGCGGATCACCGTCGCGACGACGCGGGCGCCGGCCACGGCCGGAGTCCCGACGGCGATCGAGCCGTCCTCGCGCTTCAGGATCTGCACCTCGTCAAAGGTGATCTCGGCGCCGGGTTCGACATCGAGCAAGTCCACCCAAGCCTCTTGGCCAGCGGTGAGGTTCAGGCAGCGGGAACGGTCGCGGACGACGGCGTACATGGGTCTTCCTTCCGAAGAAGGGCCGAGCAGTTTAGCGAGTCCCTTCGGGTCCGGCAAGAAGCTCCGCCTGCACCACCGGATCACCGGCGGCCACCTGGAGGTCGTCGACCAGCTCGACCGGGCAGCCAAGGCTGCGCAAGGCCTCCCCTAAGGCGCCGCGCAACACCAGGCAGGTCCCAGGCTGCGCGCGGACACGGAACGACTGGGCCGCCGTCTCGGAGCGCATGCGGCGCAAGGCGCGCAGAGCGCCCGCATGGTGGTGGGCAACGTGGCCACTGCCGCCGCAACCCCGGCAGAGCGTCTCGAGCGCGCGTGGCAGTCCGCCGCCGATGCGCCGTCGCGTAAACGCCATCAAGCCGAAGCTGCCGAGTTGGCCGGTCTTCAAGCGCGCGCGATCGCGCCGCAACGCCTCGCGCAGGGCGTTCTCGACGCGGCGGCGATTCTCCGCGAGCCGCATGTCGATGAAGTCGATCACGACGATGCCGCCCAAGTCGCGGAGTCGCGTCTGTCGAGCGATTTCTTCGCAAGCCCCGAGGTTGGCTTCGAGCGCGGTGCCTTCGAGCGAATCCGCCTGCGTCGGGCCGCTGTTGATGTCCACCGCGGTCAGCGCCTCGGTCTCGTGGATCACCAGCGAACCGCCGCCGGGCAGCGGCACGCGCGGACGGAACAAGGACTGCCAATCGCGCTCGAGATCCAGCGCTTCGAACAGCGGTCGGCTGTTCGCGTAGGCACGAATGGTGATCGTTTCGGCCTCGTGCGCGAGCGCCTCGCGCAGCTCTCGCTCCGCGCCCGGTTCATCCACGACGATTTCGCGAATGCCCGTGCCGAGGAGTTCGCGCACCGAGCGCACGATGGTCGACTCCTCCTCCAAAACCGGTCCGGGTTGGCTTTGGTGAGATGCGCGCAGGGCGAGCGCATCCCATCGCGTCTTGAGCGCCCGCCACTCTTCGCCGAGCGTATGCGCGTCCGCGCCTTCGGCGGCGGTGCGCGCGATCAGGCCCTGATCCACTCCCGCCACTTCCGCCAGCAATGTGCGCAAGCGAGTCCGTTCCTCTTCGTCGGCGAGTCGACGACTTACGCCGGGGCGTCCCAGGCTGGGCATGAACACCAAGCGATGTCCGGCAAGCGAGACGAAGGTCGTGAGCGTGGCGCCCTTCTGGCGCAGCGGATCGCGCAGGACTTGCACCAGCACGCGGCGCCCCGGACGCAGGAGTTCGGAGATGCGCATCGCGGGCTCGGCCGCCGCGGAGGACTCGGCGTCAGCTTCGGCCTCCGCCTCCCCCCCCCCGGGACGCGGCGCGGTGCGTAATGCTGCTGCGACGGGATCCAGCGCGGTCTCGCTCAAGGCGGGCAACACTTGGTCGCGGTGCAGGAAGCCCGCGCGCCCGAGGCCGAGATCCACGAACGCCGCGTCGAGGCCTTCTTCGACGCGTGTGACGACGCCGAGCAGAATCGATCCGACCAAGGAGCCGCGCTCACTCCGCGTCCAGCGCAGCTCGAGCAGCTGGCCGGATTGCGCTCGCGCCACGCGCACTTCTTCCGGGTCACGCGCGTTGACAGCAATCAATTCCGCGCTCGACGGCAGCTCGCCCTTGTCCGTCATGCTCAGTTCGGCTCCTTCGAACGCAAGATCTCGAGCAGCGTCGCGACCGCCTGCTCAGCGTCCGGGCCCGCGGCGCGCACCTCGACGGTCGCGCCTTCCGGGGCGCCCAGGGTCATCACCGAGAGAATGCTGCGCGCATCAGCGGTGCGTCCGCCGCACACCAATTCGATGCGGGACTTGAAGCTCGCGGCGGCGGTCACCAAGGCATGGCTGGGACGCGCGTGGATGCCGTGCGGGTTCGCCACGATCGCGGCTCCGGCCGCGCTCGATCCGGCAGGAGCGTCCTTCACGACCGTTTCAGGCCGCCGCCAGTTCGCTCAAGAGTTCGAGCACTTCTTGAGCGCTGCTCGCTTGACGCGCGAAGGAGACGAAGTCTCGGTGCTGGGCGATGCCAGCGATCCAGCGCAGTAGCCCAAGGTGTTCATCCGCCGTTTCGGCGGGGCGCACCAAAGAGAAGAACACGTAGACGCGGCCGCCGTCGAGCGCACGAAAGTCCACGCCGTCGCGATTGATTCCGATGACCACCGCCACCGAGTCCAGCTTGGGAAGCTTGACGTGCGGGATCGCGACGCCTTGACTGGCGGTCGAGCCTTGAGCCTCACGCGTGCGCATCGCAGTGAGAAGTTCCTCACGGCGAGCGGCGAGCGTCTGGTTCTGCGCGGTCAACCCGTCGACGAGCGCGGCGAGAATCGAATCCGAGTCCGTTCCTGGGAGGTCGAGCAGGATCGATTCTTTCGTGAGCAGGTGGGCGTAGGTCATGGCGGGCTGGACCGATCAGGCTCCCTTCCGTCGATCGTCGCGC
>JAQBVK010000181.1 GCA_027623585.1 Planctomycetota bacterium | reverse complement strand
GTGTCTGCGCACGCGCGTCGGCACGGCTTGCGCGGACTCCGCCCCAGCCTGCCGGCCGTGACCTGCACCGTGCAGGCCTCGATGCTCTTCGCTGTGCCCCCGACGCTCACCGGCGCCGTCGGCAATGGCTGGTACTTCCGGGATCTCGCCGAAGTTTGGTTGTGGCGGCAGTCGGTGCGCTTGGTGGACGGAGAAGCTCGGCTGCCGAGCGTGTTCACGCGCTGGCGCCGCGCGTATCCGGACTCTTCCTCGGCGCAGTTGTTCTGGTGGTGGAACCTGCCGAGCCACGCCGACCTCTCCTTGACGCCGCGGCCGACCTACTGGGCCGATGGCCGCAAGGGGCCTGACGTTCACGGGCATCCGAACGCGTTGCGCGATCGACTCAACGAGCGGATCGGATCCTTTCCACTCTTCGAGTTCTGGGGGCCGCGCGCCGGCATCGCCAGCACGCGTTGGATTGCGGATGCAGCGCTCGACGTTCTGCGCGAGGACCGCAGCGGACTGACGCTGGTTTATCTCCCCCATCTCGACTACGACCTGCAACGCTTCGGCCCGGACGGGCCGGAGGCGCTGCGCGCTGCCGCGGAACTCGACCGTGAAGCGGCGCGTCTGCTCGCGTGGGCCGAAGCGGAGGACGCCGATGCGATCGTGCTCTCGGAATACGGCATCACCGCGGCGATCGGCGCCGTCGAGCCGAACCGGGCATTGCGAAGGGAGGGCTTGCTTGCCGTGCATCCTGCGCAAAACGGCGCGCTGCTCGATCCGGGCAACTCGCGCGCCTTCGCAGTTTGTGATCACCAGTGCGCGCACGTCTACGTGCGGGACGCCGAAGATCTCCCGCGCGTGCGTGCGCTGCTTCTGGACCTCGACGGCGTGGACCGAGTGTGCGAAGGGGCGGAACTCGGCGCGCTCGGCCTCGCGCACGCGCGCAGCGGTGAATTGTTCTTGATCGCTTCTCCGGGACGCTGGTTCGCCTATCCGTACTGGCTGCCGGAGCGAGGCGATGAGGAACCGGACTTCGCGCGCACCGTCGACATTCATCGCAAGCCGGGTTACGACCCATGCGAACTGATTCTCGATCCCGCGCGTCCTCTGCTGAAGGCGCAGTTGGGAGCGAAATTGTTGGCGAAGAAACTCGGCTTCCGCACGCGCTTCGATCCGGTGCCGCTCGACACCTCGCTGGTCCGTGGAACGCACGGCCGCGCGCCGGACGATGCGCGCGAAGGACCGGTGTGGATCGGTCCTGAACGACTCGCGCCCTCCGCCGCTGAGGTGATCAGCGCGGAACAGGCGCTCGCCGGCATTGCGCCGGAGTAATCGAGACGCTCAATCCCAAGTGCGATGCGCGACCTCGCGCCGCGCGCCGATCTCGATCGTCCACTGCGCGCCGAGCGTGTACCACTTCTGCTCTCCTTGGGCAGGATTGGTGTGGGTGAAGAAGAGCGTCACCCGATTGCGATCCGAGAGTCGATAGCTCGACCAGATCGAATGGTAGTGGCCGTCCACTTCGGCATCCGGGGAAGGCTGGTCGAACTGCGACAACAGGCCGCCCAGCGACCAGGCTTGATCGTGCTGGTAGGTGTAGAGCAGAGATTCACCGCGCTCCTGCTCGTCCATCAAGACGCTCGGCGTGCCGACGCGGTACTGATTGTCATCGAGCCAAAGCTCGAGCGAGACCTCGTGGGCGCGATGCGGACCGAGTTCATGGCGGTACGCAAAATCGAGTCCTCCGATGACGTGATTCGCTTCGTCGCGCATGACGCCGAAGCCAGGGACTTCGGTGTACTTCACTTCCCCCGGCGCGTACATCACGCTCGCGCCCACGCGCGCCGAGCGGCCTTCATCGAAGAACCAAACCCCTTCGGCGCGACCAGTCCCGGTCCAGTTGCGCAAGCCGGAGCGTCCGAACGGAGTCACTGCGCCCGCGCTCGGGATGCCGAATTCGTTGGCGTCCAAGTTGTGCCCTTCCACTTCGCCCGCCAGGCCCAGGCTCCAGCGTAAGCGCAAGTCGCGGAGCGGAATCATGTGGTGAGCCTCGAGCCCGCGCGCCGCCAGGTTTCCGCCGAGAAAGAGGCGGCGAAATCCATCGAGTTGCGGCGCCGCGAATTCGCCGGGCAGCAGCGTGTTCCACGGACCGAGATCAGCGTAGTACTGTCCGACCAGGAGGTGGAAGTTCTCCGGCCAGGCCGACAGCGGCAACCGATCCACGCGGAATGCGGCTTCGCGCAGCAAGAACTCCGCGCCATCGCCTGGGTCTCCGAAATCCATCGTGGTCCATGCCTCCGTGAACTCATCCACCGCTGCGCGCAAGTGCATGCGCGCGCTACGGACGCGCACTTCATTGAAGGCGTCGTCCGAATCCGCTTTCTCGGTGAAGGCGGCAAAGAAATCGAGCAGCAACCCGAACTCGACCGGCGAGAACAGATCCTGCGGGCTCTGCCAAGGATCCTGCTCCATCGGCAGCAGTAGCATGGTGGCGAGCAGGGTGATCATGACGAGTGATGGCGCGGGCGAGCCGTAATCATAACGATCGGCGCCCACGCCCCGCGGGAATACCCTACGAAATCAAGGCGATGAAGTTCCACGCTCTGGGGCAATCCGGCCTGCGCGTCCCCGCGCTCGGCCTCGGTTCTTGGATCACCCTCGCCGACCCGAGCTCACCGCCGCCCGAACGAGTCGTGCGAGCGGCCTTGGACGCGGGCATCTGGCTGTTCGACACCGCCGACGTCTACGACATGGGCGCGGCGGAAGAGATGCTCGGCAAGGCTCTCGTCGGAGTGCCGCGCCACCAGGTGGTGATCGCGACCAAGGCGTTCTGGCCGATGTCGGACAACCCCAACGACCGCGGCCTCTCGCGCAAGCACCTTTTCGAATCGGTCCACAACTCTCTGCGGCGGATGGGCACCGACTACGTGGACCTGTTCCAGTGCCATCGCTTCGATCCGGAAGTGCCCTTGGAAGAGACCGTGCTCGCCTTTGGCGACTTGATCCGTCAAGGCAAGCTGCTCTATTGGGGCACCAGCCAGTGGAGCGCGCGCAATCTCAAGGACGCCTGCGCGCTGTGCGACGCACTCGGGGTGCCGCGCCCGATTTCCGAACAGGCGCGCTTCAATCTGCTGTGCCGCGAGGTCGAGCCGAAGGTGGTACCGACCGGACGCAAGCTTGGGATTGGTTTTCTGTGGTGGTCACCGCTTGCGCAGGGCGTGCTGACCGGCAAGTACGCGCTGAGCGCGCCGCCGCCTGCGGGCACGCGCGCGGCGAGCGAGCGCCGCGTCGGCAGTTTCCTCGAACAGGCGCTCGCCGAACCCGAGGTTCACGCGCGGGTGGCGCGCTTCGTCGTCGTGGCGCGCGAAGCCGGCCACTCCCCGGCTGCGCTCGCGCTCTCCTGGTGCCTGGATCGCGTGCCCGGCAGCACCGTGTTGATCGGCATCACGAAGTTGGAACAACTCCCTCAGAACTTGGCGGCAGTGGACATCGAGTGGACTGAGCAGCTCCGCGCGCGCGTGGAAGCGGCCTTCGCCGGCCCGGCGCTCAAGTTGTAAGATCGCATCCACACCGAATGGAGGACAGGGATGGGTTGGGGACGCTACTTCTTGTTGGGAAACTTTGGGCAGCAACTCGACATCGAGGAGCACCGTAATGAACTGACGTCGCTGCGTCGACAGTTGGCGCGTGCGCGTCAGAGCCGATCCTCCGGCGCCTCCGCGGCGGAACTCGCGTAGGAGGTGGACGAACTGCGGCTGTTCATCGCGGCCTTGCTGAGGCTGCTGTGCGCGCAGGGAACCATCGACGCAAACGAACTCCGCAGCCTGGTCGAGGCGATCGACGGCGAAGATGGGAACGCCGACGGGCGGCACCGCGGACCCTTGCTGCCGGAGGCGGATCCAAGCGGGCCCGCGACTCCGCCCTCGAACTCGCGATAGACTGGCCGCGTCGGAATGACCCAGCCCCCGGACAGTACCCCCTACGGCGACCCGAGCGCGCCGATGGAACGACCGGTCCCTTCCAAGGTCACGGTGCCGCGGTTGCTCGCGCGCAAAAATAGCGGGCAGAAGATCCTCTGCCTCACGGCCTACGACTACCCAACGGCGCGGCTGGTGGACGAAGCCGGATTCGACCTGATCCTGGTGGGCGATTCGATGGCCAACGTGGTGCTGGGGCACGCCAGCACCCTGAAGATCACGCTCGATCAGATCATCAGCGCCACGCGCGCGGTGCGCCGCGCCGCGGATCGCCCGCTGGTGCTGGCCGACATGCCGTTCGGAAGCTTTCACACCGGCGTGCATGACACGCTGAAGAACGCGCTGCGCATCGTGCGCGAAGGCGGCGCGCACGGCGTGAAAATCGAAGGCGGCGCGAGCCGCGCGCACTTGGTACGCGCGCTGGTCGAGGCCGACATTCCAGTGATGGGCCACGTCGGACTGCTGCCACAGGCCGTCAACCTGCGTGGCGGTTACAAAGTTCAGGGTCGCACCGCCGAAGCCGCGCGCGCGCTGCTCGCCGACGCACTCGCGCTCCAAGACGCCGGCGCGTTCGCGCTGGTCCTCGAGGGCGTTCCCGCCGCGGTGGCACAGCGGATCAGCGAACGATTGCGGATTCCGACGATCGGCATCGGCGCCGGCGCCGGGTGCGACGGACAGATCCTGGTCTTCCACGACGTCGTCGGGCTTCGTTTCGGCCCGGCGCCCAAGTTCGTCAAACGCTACGCGGAGGTGGCGGATTTGATGCGCAACGCGCTGGCTGAGTTGGTGCGAGACGTCCGTACCGGCGCCTTCCCCGCGCAGGAACACGAGTACGCCGCGGCGGAGACGCTCCCGTCAGATTGGGACGCCGACGTCGCGCCCGCGGATTGGTCCCCCTCGGACGCGCGCCAAGCTTGAGCCGCGGATGAGCGGATTCGCGTTCAGGATCCGTCCGATGGATGCCGAGCGGGAGGAGGAGATCGAATGCGTGGCGCTCAGCATGCGCGAGACCTTGATCGAGGTGCTCGGGGAAGAGGCCGGCAGCGCGATGTACTCGCTCGAGTGGTTGCGCGCGCGCGTCCACGCTCATCTCGATCCCGCGCAACTGGACGGCGCGGGGTTCATCGCCGAGGCGGCGGATGGCTCGCGACTCGGCCACCTGCTCGCGCGGCCGGATCGTGACGGTGAGCGCTCGATCGGCCTGATCGCCACGGTGTACGTGGACAGACTGCGACGCGGCGCCGGCATCGCCTCGCGCTTGTTCGAATCCGGCGAAGCATGGCTCCACGCGCGCGGATTCGACGAGATCGCCTACGACAC
>JAQBVK010000180.1 GCA_027623585.1 Planctomycetota bacterium | reverse complement strand
CGCCGATCACGGGGAACGCGAAGTTCGCGGGGGCGAGCCAAGCCAGCAGCAGCGTGGCCACCGCCCCGGCAAGGGCAGCACAGCCGAGAAACAGCACGAAGCGGCGGCGTGGCCACAGGATCTCCACGTCGGTAGCGAACATGAAGAACAACAGCGCGTTGAAGAACAAATGCGCGGTGCGACTCGGATCGTGCAGGAACACGTAACCGAGCAGGCCTGGAATCGCCGACAACTGGCCGTCGAGCAGCGCGCGCGGATCCAGCGTCAGCGGACTCAACAGCGCGGGATTCGCCAGGTTCACCAAGAAACTGGCGACCCAGAGCGCCACCCAGGCAATCAGGATGCCGCGCGTGATCGGGCCGAGAGCAGGCATCGCGTTAGACTATTCGCATTCTAGGAGTTGAGGACGCGACGTGACTTCTCAGACCGATTCTGCTTCCCGCGCGCCCGCGCGCATCCTCGACGGCAAGGCGGCCTCCGCGGCCTTGCTCGAAAACTTGCGAGCCGAAGTGAGCGCAGGGATCGGCGCGGGCCGCGCGCGCCCTGGCCTCGCGACCGTGATCGTCGGCGAAGATCCCGCCTCCCAGATCTACGTTCGTAACAAAAGGCGCGCCTGCGAAAAGGTGGGCTTGGCGAATCATCACCACGAGTTGCCCGAAGCGGCCGGCCAAGCGCGCTTGCTCGCGTTGCTCGGCGAACTCAACACCGATCCGGCGGTGCACGGCATCCTCGTACAACTTCCACTCCCGCGCGGAGCGGACTACGACGAACATGCCGTGCTCGCGGCGATCGCGCCGGAGAAGGACGCGGACGGCTTCCATCCGCTGAATCAGGGCGCGCTCCTGCAGGGCCGCCCCGCCCCGGTGCCGTGCACGCCGCGCGGCGTGATGCACCTGCTCGCCGGCGCGGGCATCGAACTCGCGGGCAAGCATGCGGTGGTGGTAGGCCGCTCGAACATCGTCGGCAAACCGGTCGCGCTGCTGCTGCTGCGAGAACACGCAACCGTCACGATCTGTCACTCGCGCACGCGCAACCTCGCCGAGGTCGTCGGCAGCGCCGACGTCCTGGTCGCCGCGGTAGGTGCGCCGCGCCTCGTGAAGGGCGCGTGGGTGAAGCCCGGCGCGGTGGTCGTGGACGTCGGCGTGAACCGGCTCACGGACGGCAGCCTGTGCGGGGACGTCGAGTTCGATGCAGCCGCCGCGCGCGCATCCTGGATCACACCGGTGCCGGGCGGCGTCGGACCGATGACGATTGCGATGCTACTGCGCAACACCGTCGATCTGGCCTGGCAACTCTGACTCGATTCAGGGAGTCTGCGTCGGAGGCGCCATCATGCCTTCCGCAGGCACGAATTCCATGTCGGTATAGCGGTGCAGGCTCTTCTGTGAGTCCGGCAAGTAGCCGAACAATTGGAAGGTGATGTAGATCGAGAGCGCGCCCGCGCAGAGCAGCAGCATGCCCTTCTCGCCGCGCCAACCCGCCAAAAAGCGCAGGTGCAGATAGCATGCGTAGAACAGCCAGGAGATCAGCGCGCTGACCTCCTTGGAGTCCCAGCCCCAATAGATCGCCCATGCCTCTTGCGCCCAGAGCGCGCCCTGCATCAGGCCCGCAGTGAGGAAGGGAAAGCCGACCACGAAGATCAACCACGTGAAGCGATCGGCTTCGCGCTCCCAGCCGTCGAACCAACTCATGCGGCCGGGGCCACGCAGACTCAAGGCGGTCACCGCTCCGGCGAGTCCGAGCACGCCAGGCCCGAGCAGCATGCCTTGCGCGCCGAAGGGAATCGGCGCGATCGCGAAGATCACCACGGCGAAAATGGTGAGCCGCGGGAGCGGATGCGCGCCGCGACCGAGCAGCCCGCGCCAAAAGCGGAAACAAAAGAACAGCCACGCTCCTAACGCCGCAATCATCAGCGTGAAGTAGCCGATCATGTACGCGGAGATGTGGGTGCTGAACCAATAGGACTGCAGCGCGGGCGGCAGCGGTTTCCCGGTCGGGTCGAAGCCGAGTACCGAACCGAGCGTGAAGGCGCCGGCGAGCAGGATCAGCGCAACGAACAAGTCGCCGAAGGCTCGCGCGAGACCGCGGCGGCGATGGAGCCCAAGCACGAAGTAGAGCGTAATCGTGGAGAGATAGCCTGCGGTGACGCCGAGCGGCACCACTTCGTACATCGTTTGTGCGGGCCAGTGGCGAACTTCTTGATAGCGCAGGAACAGTCCGCCAAGGCTGACACCGAGACCCACGACGCATACGGCGAGCAGGAGCCAAGAGCCTGCGCCGAGCGCGCGGAAGACCGCGGGGCGACGGACGCTCGACGCGTTTCCAGCGCTTGCTGCGGAGACGCCCGCCATCCACGGCGCGAAAATCCAGCCGAGAAACACCAGCATCCCGAAAACCGCGCCGGCGGTTGCGAGATCCTGCCCCAGGTGCAAGAAGCCACGGTACGAGAAGAATTCCACCTCAGTCCTCTCCGCGTTGTCTTCGCGTGAACAGCGGTTTGATCAAGAATACCGCGGCCGTGCCGAACATCACCGTGTACAGCCCGTACAGCACCAGTCCGATGCCCGGGTCATAGACCACGCCGATGCCGCTGTAGGTCGGATCCGCAGGATTGTGATTGGTTTGGAAGAAACGGTAGCCGCCGTGGCGGAAGTAGTCGTTCACGCGGATGCCGCCACCGCCCGCCTCGCTCCACACGCCGTCGGTGCCGCCGCGCAAGACCTTGAGACGCGAGCGCCATTCGACCGGAAGCTCGCCTTGGTCCCGGTCTTCCCGGAAGCGCAAGGCCACTTCACGCAGCGCGCCGTCCGGACCCGGGTAGGAGATGAACTCGAAGCGCTCATCCGCGGCGCTCATCAAGAGCTCCCGCTCGCCGTCCGGCGTCGTGACCTTGAGGCGGATCGCCGGAGGCGCTTCCTCGTAGAAATCAGCGTCCTCGAGTTGAGTGAAACGCACGTCGACTTCGCCGCGCGCAAAGGCTTCCGGCACGCGCAGAGTGGAGCCGCCGCCGAGCGGCAGCGTGTATCCCTCGAGCACTTCCGTCAGGGTTTCCGCCGCGCCGACCTCCCCGGCGAGGACGGTGTCGTCATCGAGCGCGAAGAAGACGATGCGGCGCAGCGCGGGCGCTGCCCACGCATCCCAGCGGAAGCTCAACGCGAGTTCAGGAAAACTCAAATTGTCCCGCTGGAAGTCTCGCTCGAGCACCCAGCGGCGCTCTTCCCGTCCGTCCTCGGCGGTGAGCTTGAGCAACACCGCAGGGTTGCGCGGGTCCGTGCGCTCGATGGGTTCCGTGAGAGGTTCAGCCTCGAGTTCTCCTTCCGAGCCCGCAGCGAGCCTGAAGTCCGGTGTCGCATCGAGGACTTCTACGCGGAACGTGCCTTGCTCCACGCGAAACTCTGAGATCGCGCCGATCACGGCGTCCAATCCCTGCGCTGAAGCCCCGTCCGCGCCGGGCGGAAGACTCACGCGGCCGAGCCTCAGGCTGGGAGTCTTGCCCAACTCGGTCATGGCGGCAGTACGGTCAGCCGCAGGGTTCAGCCGCATGCGGGTGCCGCTCGGAGCATGAACGCGTACGAAATCTTCGCCCGGGCGTGAGGGCAGCAGGAGGCCCGATTGTTCTTCCGCTCCGTTGGGATCTTCCACTCGCACACGGACGACCGGGAAACCCGCCTCCTCAGCGCGCGCCTCACGCAATTCAAGCCACATGCGCGCCTGCTTGGCGTATTCGAGCACCTCCAAGCGCAAGCGCGGAGTGTCATCCGGCATGGTCCAGTCGTAGGCGGCAGTCTTGCCCTCGAACACGCGTAACTTCGGCTGACGCGCGAGTTCGTACTCCGGGAACGGAGTCGCATCTTCGCCGCGACGCGCATAGACGATGTCGAGTACGTCGTGTTGATCGGCGCGGAATTGGTCCAATCGCAACTGGAACGGCGCGCCCGAAGCGAACAGTCCGCGCTCGCGGAGTTCCGCGCGCGGACCGTCGTAGCGTTGAAAGACCCCACCGCTTTCGCCGACGTGAAGTTCGATCAACCCGCGTTCTTCGGTGACGCGCCCGAGGAAACCGCCGGCGATCACCGACATGACGCCAACGTGGGTGACGGCGAAGCCCCACATGCGGGGCTTCATCAGCCGGCGCCAACCGCCGCGGAAAGTGTTCGAGAGCACGCCGCAGAACAGCACCGTCCACAGCACGGCAAACCAGTCCGAGCGATAGGCGCGGCGCAGATCGAGTCGGTCCGCCCACACGAACAGAGTCCACCAAAGGTTGTCCCAGCGCTCTTCGAGATCTCGCATCTCGGCATTGCGCGCTCGCGTACGCAGTCCGGTCTCACTCTGAGATTCGATGGCGATCGCAAATTCTTCGCCGAATCGCGCGCGCAGGCCGGGCAGTCGCTCAGCGAGGTTGGCGAGGGCGACGCGGTCGGCTTCCGCGTTGCCCGGAGCCGGTCCGTCGAAGCCCATGGCGCCGCGCAGGCGAAGATGGCCCAACAAGTGGTAGCTGAAGAAAGCCTGCGCGGTGCGGAAGGACTGATAGTCCTGGTATGCGAAGCGCTCGGAGCGGTTCCAGGCCTTGTCGGAAGCCCGTCCCTCTTGTTCAGCGAGTGCGGACACCGCTCCGGGCGGTGTCGGCGTGAAAGGATCCTCCTGCTGAAAGAGCACGCCGATGATCGAGCCAAGTCCGATCAACACCAGGTTCACGACCCCGACTTGGATCGATCGGAAGAAGGCGTGGATCGTTCTCCAGCGATAGACCAGCAAACCGAAGAAGGGCAACAGCAGGACGAAGAGTCCGGCGACACGGAGCAGGCGCGCGCTGCCTTCAGCAGTGCGGGTGCCCCGCACCAGGGCCAGGGCGGCTTCCACCCACAAGATCAACACCAACAGGCTGAGCAAGGCTTGCGCGAAATTCCAGCGCGGCAACCGGCGCTTGGCTTGGTCTCCTTGGTGGACAGCTTCGCTCATCGATTGCGGTTGCCGAACCAGTGCGTGAGTTCAGCGAGAGCCTGACGGCCTTCGGGATCCGGGAGTTCACCCGCGGCCTCACATGCCCGCGCGAGCAGGCTTCGAACTTCATCGCGGCACTCTTCGGCAGCGATCGCGAGCAAGGGAGCCAGCTCGCCTGATCGCAGTTCCTGAAGTGGAATGCGTTCGGCGAAGGCGGCTTTGAAGCGCTGACGCTGCTCCGCTTGCGCCGCGTCGCGCATGCGGATCAAAGGCAAGGTCATCTTGCCGCGTTCCCAATCAGTTCCCAGCGATTTGCCGGCGACTTCGGTCTCGCCATCAAGGTCGAGGAGATCGTCCGCGATTTGGAAGGCGCGGCCTGCGAGTAA
>JAQBVK010000001.1 GCA_027623585.1 Planctomycetota bacterium | reverse complement strand
AAGAGTACGCAAGCGCAGCGCGCAGCGAGATTTAGAACCGATTTGGTGCTCGATCGCGCGATGATTTGCGCTTCCTCCGATGCGCGGGCGTCCTTATTCTGTTGCCGCATCACGATTGGCTCCCCCCATCGGAATGAGTGGGAGAGGGTCCAATCTGGCTGGACGGCCGACACAGACCCTTCATGAATCTCTTCCAATTCCCCCGATGGACGGACACGCTCCGTCCCCTGCTCGGAATCGCCGCCGTGCTGACGCCGACGTACATCGTCGCGATGTTCGTTTATGGGGCCTCGGCGGAAACTTTGCAGGTTGGCTACGCGCCTGAGCAACCGATTCCGTTCAGCCATGCGCTGCACGCGGGCAAGCTCGGCATGGATTGCCGTTACTGCCACAACACGGTGGAAGCGGCCGACGCTGCGGCCATTCCGCCGCTCGAAACTTGCATGAATTGCCACGGTGGCCGAATTCATCTCAATTCACCGAAGCTCAAGCCGCTGTTCGACGCTTACGCAGGCGGCGAAAGCCTGAAGTGGGTGAAGGTGCACGACCTGCCGGAGTTCGCCTACTTCTCGCACGCGCCGCACCTCAAGGCCGGCGTGTCCTGCGTTGAGTGTCACGGCCGCGTCGACCAGATGGATCTCGTCGAAACGGTGAAGCCGCTTTCGATGGGCTGGTGCCTCGATTGTCACCGCGATCCGGCGCCGTTCCTGCGCCCGCGCGAAGAAGTTTTCAACCTCGGCTGGACCACCAGCGAGGATCGCCGCACGCTCGGCGAGCGATTGATCGCCGCGCACGGCATCGCACCCCGCCAGGACTGCTCGACCTGCCACCGATGAAACAAACCGCGAGCACTCAGCGCTACTGGCGCAGCCTCGAAGATCTGGCCAAGACGCCGGAGTACCAAGACCTCGTCTCGAAAGAATTTCCGGCCGGTCCGGAAGAGGAGTGGACCTCCGCGAGCCGCCGCCGCTTCCTGCAGTTGATGGGCGCGTCGATCGCGCTCGGCACGGCCGCGTCCTGCACCTTCGAGCGCGAGCACATCCTTCCGGTTAAGTCGCGCGACGAAGATCGCGTTCCCGGCAAGCCGAAGTACTACGCGGGCGCGATGGAACTCGGCGGCTGGGCGCAGCCGCTGCTGGTCACCTGCTACGAGGGCCGTCCGACCAAGATCGAGGGCAACAAGGAGCATGCTGAGAGTCGCGGCGCTTCCACCACCTGGGCGCAGGCCGCCATCCTCGGCCTTTACGATCCGGACCGCAGCCGTCTCGCGCTGCGCGACGGCGACGATTCGAGCTGGGAAGCATTCGAAGAGTTCGCGAATACGCAGTTCCGCGAGTTGAAGTCCAAGCAGGGCGAAGGCTTGGCGGTGCTCGCGCAGCCGAGTCGCTCGCCCGCGTTCCGCCGCGCTGCCGCCGCGTTCCGTAAATTCTTCCCCAAAGCGAATTGGACAGAATGGGAGCCGCTTCACAGCGATGCGGAGGAGGCCGGATGCCTCGCCGTATTCGGACAGTCGGTGCGTCCGCGCTACCAACTGGCGGATGCGCGCGCAATTCTCGCGCTCGACGACGATCTCCTGCACCTGCGTCCGGATTCCACGCGCCTCGCGCGCGAGTTCGGCGCGCGGCGCCGCCCGGAAGCCGGCTGGATGAACCGACTCTGGTCGGTCGAGCCGAACTTCACCATCACGGGCGCGGCGGCGGATCACCGTCTGCCGCTACGTCGCGCCCAAGTCGGCGCCTTCCTCGCCTTACTCGAAGCCAAGTTGGTCGAGAAAGGCCTCTCGCATCCGCAGGCCGAAGACGCGCGCAACGGCGCGCCCCGACTCGAAGCGCCCGGACTTGCGGACTTCGTGGGCGCGGTCGCCGACGACTTGCTCGCGAATCGCGGCGCGAGCGTGATCAGCGTGGGCGCGGCGCAGCCGGCCGCAGTGCACGCGCGCGCGCAACGCCTCAACGTGTTGCTCGGCGCGCAAGGCAAGACCGTCGCCTACCTCGCGACGGACGGCCCTGACGCGGGTGCAACCACGCTGCCGATGCTGGCCGAAGCCTTGCGATCCGGCAAGATCGGCACGCTGGTGGTGCTTGGCGGCAACCCCGCTTACGACGCTCCGGCGGATCTCGACTTCGGCACCGCGATGGCGGCCGCCGCGACGCGGATTCACCTCGGCCTCTACGCTGACGAAACCGCGGCGAAGTGCAATTGGCATCTTCCGCAGGCGCACTTCCTCGAGACCTGGAGCGACGGCCTCGCGCCGGACGGCTCGCAGTTGATCGGCCAACCGATGATCGAAGCGATCTGGGGCGGCCGCAGCGCGATGGAAACGCTCACGCTGCTGATGGGGAATCCCCGCGACGGCATGCCGATGGTGCGCGAGAGCGTGGGCGGCAGCGACGCCGCATGGCGGAAGTCGGTGCACGATGGATTCACCGCCGCCGGCTCCGCGAAGAGCGTCACGGTCGAAGCGCGCAGTCTTCCAACCGCTGCCTTCGACGAAGCCTCCCTGGCGGCCTCGCCCGGAGCGCTCGAGCTCAACTTCGCGCCCTGCACCAAGGTCTGGGATGGTCGCTTCGCCAACAACGGCTGGCTGCAAGAGCTGCCCGATGCGATCGCGAAGATCACTTGGGGCAACGTCGCGTTCATGTCCTACAAGACGGCCAAGGATCTGGGCGTCGCGAATGAGGAGATGATTCGCATTGAGGTGGGCGGGCGTTCGCTGGAGATCGTGGCTTCCACGATGCCGGGCGCTGCCGACGGCCAGCTCACCGTGCAACTCGGCTACGGCCGGCACGCGGCGGGGCATGTGGCCGGCCTCAACGACGATTGGGTCGAACCGGTCGGCTTCGACACCTATCAGTTGCGCGCCAGCGCTTCCGCTTGGAGCGTGCCCGGCGCGCGCGTGAGCGGCACCGGCGTGCAGCACAAGATCGCGAGCACGCAGGACCACCACATGATCGACAAGGTCGGTCTGGAGGGTCGTGAAGATCGCCTCGGCGATTTGGTGCGCGAGACCGACGCCGCTGGGTACGAGAAGAATCCGGACTTCGCCAAACGCGCCGCCGACTTCTGGGGCCCCGAGTCCTCGCTGTTCGCGGAGATCAAGAGCGACGCGGAGCACAAATGGGGCATGGCGGTGGATCTTTCCACCTGCACCGGTTGCGGCGCGTGCTCGATCGCGTGTCAGGCCGAGAACAACATTGCGGTGGTCGGCCGCGAGCAGGTGCTCAAAGGGCGCGAGATGCACTGGATCCGCATGGACCGCTACTTCTCCGGTCCGGTCGAGAACCCGCACGCGGTGCATCAGCCGATTACCTGTCAGCAGTGCGAACTCGCGCCGTGCGAGAGCGTGTGCCCGGTCGCCGCCACCACGCACAGCAGCGAGGGCCTCAACGACATGGTGTACAACCGCTGCGTCGGCACTCGCTACTGCTCGAACAACTGTCCTTACAAAGTTCGGCGCTTCAACTTCTTCAACTTCCACAAGGACAACGACAAGCCGGGCAACGAGGTCATGTTCATGGCCAACAACCCGGAGGTTACGGTGCGCTCGCGCGGCGTGATGGAGAAGTGCACCTACTGCGTGCAGAGAATCCAGAATGCGCGCGTGCAGTCCAAGGTTGAAGAACGCTCGATGCGTGATGGCGACGTCCGCACGGCTTGCCAAGAGGTTTGCCCGAGCGGTTCGATCGTGTTCGGCGACCTCGCCGACCCGGGCAGCGCCGTCAGTCAGGCGCATGCCAACCGCCGTTCCTACACGATGCTGGCCGAGTTGAACAACAAGCCGCGGAACCGCTTCTTGGCGCGCATCCGCAATCCGCACCCGTCGCTCGAGCTGCCGGTCATGACCGCGGAGGTCGGCCATGGTTAGTTCCGGATCCGGCATGTTTTCTCCCGAGCGCACCAAGCAGGCTGAGCTCGAAGGCCTGATCGCGCCGCCTTTGGTGCGCGGGCGCGACGACTTCGCGTACCTCACCGAGACGGTGTGCGGCGTGGCGGAAGCCAAGCGTCCGCCGAAGGCCTGGTACGTGATCTTCGGTTGCGGCCTGCTCTTGCTGGGCACGCTGCTGACGATGATCGTGCACTTGGTCGTAACCGGTGTCGGCGTGTGGGGCAACAACCAGCCCGTCGCGTGGGCCTGGCCGATCGTGAACTTCGTGTTCTGGGTCGGCATCGGTCACGCGGGCACGCTGATCTCGGCGATCCTGTTCCTGTTCAGGCAGGGGTGGCGAACCGCGATCAACCGCTTCGCCGAAGCGATGACCATCTTCGCGGTCATTTGCGCGGGGATGTTCCCCGCGATTCACGTCGGCCGTATCTGGGTGGTGTATTGGCTGTTCCCGATCCCCAACCAGATGAACATGTGGCCGAACTTCCGCAGCCCGCTGCTGTGGGACGTGTTCGCGGTCAGCACTTATTTCTCGGTGTCGCTGCTGTTCTGGTACATGGGCATGGTGCCCGACCTCGCGACGCTGCGAGATCGCGCGGTCACCAAGATGCGCCGCTTCTGGTACGGCTTGTTCTCACTCGGCTGGACCGGCTCCAACCGTCAGTGGCACCGCTACGAGCGCACCTACTTGATTCTCGCCGCGCTGGCGACGCCACTGGTGCTGTCCGTGCACTCGGTGGTGTCCTTCGACTTCGCGGTGGCGCAGTTGCCCGGCTGGCACACCACGATCTTCCCGCCCTACTTCGTCGCGGGCGCGATTTTCTCGGGCTTCGCGATGGTGCTCTCGCTGGCGATCCCGGCGCGCGCGCTGTTCGGCTTCAAGGACATCATCACCGAGCGTCACGTCGAGTTGATGTGCAAAATCATCATGGCCACGGGCATGATGGTCGGCTACGCCTACGCGATGGAGTTCTTCATGGCGTGGTACAGCGGCAACCGCTACGAGGGCTTCACCTTCGTCAACCGCGCCTCCGGGCCGTACTGGTGGGCCTACTGGATCATGGTTTCGTGCAACGTGATCTCGCCCCAGATCTTCTGGTGGAAGAAGGCGCGCAGCAACATGATCCTGGTGTTCATCGTTTCGATCTTCGTGAACATCGGAATGTGGTTCGAGCGATTCGTGATCACGGTCACCTCGCTGAACCGCGATTTCCTGCCGTCGTCGTGGGGTTACTTCAGCCCGACGATCGTGGACATCCTCACCTTCGCAGGCAGCTTCGGCCTGTTCCTGACCTTCTTCATGCTGTTCTGCCGCTACCTGCCGCAGGTGGCGATTGCGGAGATCAAGAACGTGACGCCGCACGCGCATGGAGGCGCGCACTAGGAGGCCCACGATGAGTCGCACCGAATCCAAGACCTGGGGCGTGATGGCCGAGTTCGAGAGCGTGGATGGAATCCTCCACGCGGCCGCCGAGGTCCGTAAAGCGGGCTTCACGCGCTGGGATTGCTACACGCCGGTTCCGGTTCACGGCCTCGACGAGGTGATGGGTGTGCGCCCGACACGGCTGCCGTGGATCATTCTGATCATGGGCGCGGTCGGTATCGGCGCCGCCCAGTTGATGCAGCACTGGATGAACGGAGTGGACTATCCGTTCAACATCAGCGGCAAGCCGTTGATCTCGTGGCCGTCCGCGATCCCGGTGACTTTCGAGATGATGGTGCTGTTCGCGGCGTTCACCGCGTTCTTCGCGATGTGGATCGCGAACGACCTGCCGCGTTGGTTTCATCCCCTGCACCACAAGCCGCGGTTCGCCCGCGCCACCAACGATCGCTTCTTCGTGGCGATCGAAGCCAGGGATCCGCAGTTCGATGAGCAACGCACCGCTGACTTCCTGCGCGGGCTGCACTCCGGTTCGGTCGAAACGGTGGAGATGCCCGCCGGCAGCAAGAAGATGCCGACCGGACTTGCGCGCGCACTCGTGGTGATGTCCTGCGCAGCGCTGATTCCGCCGGCCATGATCTACAACGCTCGCCATGAGCCGAGCGGCGATCCGCCGATCAATTTGGTCCCCGACATGGACGACCAGGCCAAGTTCCGTCCGCAAGGCGAGACACCGGTGTTCGCCGACGGCCGCATGTCGCGCCCGTCGGTGGAAGGATCGATCGCGCGCGGCGAACTGCGCGAAGACACGGCCTACTGGACCGGCATGCAAGGCGAGATCTTCATTGCGAAAGTCCCGTCGTCGGTGAAGGTCACGCCCGAACTGATCGACCGCGGTGAGCAGCGCTACGGCATCTACTGCGCGCCCTGCCACGACCACACCGGCAGCGGCAATGGCACGGTGCATCAAGCGGCGGTGCTGCTGGCCGAACTCGGCAAGGCCACGTGGACGCAGCCCACTAGTCTCCACGACGAGCGCGTGCGCGGCCTCCCCGACGGTGACATCTACAACACGATTCGCGTCGGCAAGACCACCATGCCCGGCTACGGTTCTCAGATTCCGGCGGCTGACCGCTGGGCGATCGTCCTCTACGTGCGGGCCCTGCAGGCCAGCCGCCAGCAATAGCGCCGAAGATGAGCGACAAGACCCAAGTCCTTGCCGATTGCCAAGCGGGCGATCTCGCCCCGCGCACGGCGCGCATCGGCCTGATCGTCGGCGTGCTCGGCCTCGTTTTCGGCGCCGTTTGGTCCTACCTGGTGAAGGGCGACGAAGAATCGCGCACTCAATTCTGGTACGCCTACCTCGCGGCCTTCTTCTGGGCGCTGACGATCGGCCTCGGCTCGATGCTGTTCACGGTGATCATGCATCTGGTCGGCGCGCACTGGAGCGTCAGCGTGCGGCGGCTTGCGGAAGTCACGCAATCGGCGTTGCCGGTGTTGTGCTTGCTCGGGTTGCCGCTGCTCTACCCGCTGCTCTCGCACGACGTCACGGTGTGGCGTTGGGCGGGCGGTCACGAGATTGAGCACGTCGCTGATGCCGCCGCCCAGGCTCCGAGTCTGGGTGATCAACTCGCGCAGGATGAGCACCATGAGCTCGGCGCGCACAAGCTGCCCTACCTCAACGTCACCTTCCTGCTGATCCGTTTCGCGATCTACAGCTTGGTGTGGTGGAGGTTGTCGCGCTATTACCTGCAGCGCTCGGTGCAGCAGGACGCCACGCAGGGTTTCGAGCCAACCCGGCGCATGCGCAAGTGGAGCGCGCCGGCCGTGATCATCTTTGCGTTGACGATCACCTTCGCTTCCTTCGACCTGCTGATGTCGTTGGATGAAACGTGGTTCAGCACCATGTTCGGAGTGAACATCTTCGCGGGGGCGTTCATGTCGTCCTTCGCGTGGCTGATCTTGATGGCGAGGTACCTGCAGTCGAAGGGCCGCATGACTCAGGTGGTGAACACCGAGCACTACCACGACCTCGGCAAGATGATGTTCGCCTTCATCTGCTTCTGGGCCTACACCGCGTTCAGCCAGTTCATGATCATCTGGTACGCGAACATGCCCGAAGAGACGCACTGGTTCCAGAATCGCCTTTCGCCGGCGTGGGAGGAGTGGTCCTGGCTGGTGATGTTCGGGCACTTCATGCTGCCGTTCATCGCGCTGATGTCGCGCCACGTCAAGCGGCACAAGCAGGCGCTCACCTTCTGGGCCGGCTACATGCTGATCATGCACTGGGTAGACATCTACTGGATCACGATGCCCAACATGCAGTTCAGCAAGACGGCCACGGACAATCCGGTGGGGCCGATGGACTTCGCCTTGCTGATTGGCATGGCTGGCATGCTGGTGTGGGCGGTCGCGCGCAAGCTCGACAGGCAAGCCCTGGTTCCGATCGGCGACCCGCTGCTTGGTCGCTGCCTCCAATTCAAGAACGTCTAATCGAGAAACTGATTCATGGCAGTAGAACACGACAACATCGACACAGGCTTGCTGAGCACGATCGGTCTGGCCGGCGCCGCGCTGGTGATCGCCGGGTCGTACTACGCCGCGGGGATCTATTGGGAGTACCGGAAGACGGACGAAGTCAACCGCAACATTCAACCCGCGATCGAGCGCATGCACGAGGCGCGCGCGGCCGAACTCGCGACGCTGCAGAGCGGCGCCGTCACCATCGACCAGGCCAAGGCGCAGATCGCGGAGCGCTACCGCTAGCACCATGTTCGCCTTGATCCTCATTGCCGCCCTGCCGCAAGGCGCACCGCCCGAATTTTCCGGGCCGCGCGCCGGCGTGGAGTTGAAGCAATTGGATGGAGTGGACGTGGTCGAGAAGCTGGAGGCTCAAGTCCCGGCCGACTTGGTGTTCCGAGACCCCACCGGCGCGCCGGTGCGCTTCGGCGAACTCTTCGACGGCAAGCGCCCGGTGGTGCTCAGCTTCAACTACGAGAACTGCCCGCAACTGTGCGCGGTGCAACTCGGCGGCTTTGTGGACGGCTTGAACCTAGAAACAGAGTGGACTGTCGGTGAACAGTTCCGCATCGTCACCGTCGGTCTCGACCCGACCGAAGACGACGCGCACGCCGCGTTGTTTCGCGAGCGCGTGCTCGGCCAATACCGCGCCGGAGACACCGCGGCGGCAAGCGCCGGCTGGTCCTTCTTGCGCGGAGACGAGCGCAGCGTGCGCGCGCTCGCCGACGCGGTCGGCTACTCCTACAAGTACGACGAAGAGCGCGAGGAGTACGCGCACTACGCAGCGATGGTGCTGATCTCCCCGCAGGGGAAGGTCGCGCGCTATCTGTACGGCATCAATTTCGAGCCGCAAGTATTGCGGCTGTCGCTGGCGGAAACCGCCGCCGGCGAATTCGTCAGCACGATGGACCGAATTCTGCTGTCCTGTTACGTGTTCGACCCGAACAGCAACTCCTACACACTCAGGGCATGGACGGTCATCCGCATCGTCTTGAGTGGCTTGGCCCTGTCCACCATCGCTTTTTTGTGGTGGTTGCACCGCCACGTGAAGCCCCAGAACCACATTCGCGCAGCAGCATGATGATGCCGCTCCTTGCCTCAGCCTTGGCCGTCCTACAGCAGCCGCAGTCCGCGCCGCCGTACGACCCGCTCGGCATGTTCCCGCCCAACGCCTCGCACAACGCGGGAACCAGCGACTGGGTGTTCTACTTCATTTTCTGGACCTGCTTGGTGGTCCTGATCGGCGTGTGCGTGGCCACCTTGTGGTTCGCGTTCCGGTACCGCCGCTCCAAAGTTGGTTTGATCCCGCAGGATTCGCCGCACCACAGCACCACGCTCGAAATCGTGTGGTCGGTGGTGCCGACCTTTTTTCTGGTGGCGATGTTCTGGTACGGCTTCAAGGACTATGAAGATCGTCGAGAGATTCCGAACGACGCTTACGAGATCCACGTCAATGCTGCAAAGTGGTCGTGGACCTTCACCTACCCGAACGGATACCAGTCCCAGCACCTCACCGTACCGGCCGATCGCAACGTACGCTTGCGCCTGAGTTCGCCCGACGTGCTGCACTCGGTATTCATTCCCGCCTTCCGCGTGAAGTTGGACGTGGTGCCCGGTCGCTACAACTGGCTGTGGTTCCGCGCGATTGAGCCGGGAGTGTTCCCGTTGTACTGCACCGAATACTGCGGCCAGCAGCATTCGCAGATGGATGCGCGCGTGACCGTCATGCCGGATGCCGAGTTCGACGCCTGGCTCGCCAAGGAATCCGACTGGGGCGCGCTGCCTCCGGAAGTGGCGGGCCTGAAAACCTACGGCGCCAACGGCTGCGTGGCTTGCCACACGCTGGACGGATCGGCAGCCACCGGCCCGACTTTTGGCGGAATGTTTGGTACGCAGAAGCAGCTCGCCGACGGCAGCACCGTGACCTACGACGAAAACTACATTCGCGAGTCGATCCTGACTCCGAATGTCAAGTTGGCGGCTGGATTCGCTCCCAACCTCATGCCCTCAAACTTCGCCCAGGCACTCAGTGACCAGAAAGTGGACTGGCTGATCGCACTGATCAAGTCCAAGGGAGCGCAGTAGCGCGGAGACCCCGATGATTTTCCCCGCCTCCAACGCGCTGCAGCGCACCAACTACCTGAACGCCCAGAAAGGCTGGTGGTCCTGGTTCTGGACCATCGACCACAAGCGGCTCGGGCTCATGTACCTCTGGGGAGTCTTCGCGATGTTCGCCTTCGGCGGATTCTTCGCAATGATGATCCGATGGAATCTGGCGACGCCGGACACCAACATCTGGGATCCGGAACTGATCCCCGCCGCCACGGCGCTCGCCAAGATGGACGCCTACAACCGTATGTTCACGGTTCACGGCGCGGTGATGATCTTCCTGGTCATCATTCCCGGCATCCCAGCCGCGCTCGGTAACTTCGTGCTGCCGATCATGCTCGGCGCCAAGGACGTGGCCTTTCCCAGGCTGAACCGTTTCAGTTTCCACCTCTGGATCCTCGGCGCGATTTGCTTCATCCTGACCTTCACGGTCGGCGGCCTCGACACCGGTTGGACCTTCTACCCGACCTATAGCACGGGCAGCGCCGGCAAGGCGGTGATCTTCGCCACGCTGGGCACCTTCATCCTCGGCTTCTCCTCGATCTTCACCGGCCTCAACTTCGTGGTGACGATCCACAAGTTGCGACCGCCAGGCATGATCTGGTTCAAGATGCCGCTGTTCTTGTGGGCGATCTACGCCACCGCGGTGTTGCAGATCCTCGCCACGCCGGTGATCGGCATCTCGATGCTGCTGTTGTTGGTGGAATACACCATGCAGATCGGCATCTTCACGCCGGAGCTGGGCGGCGACCCGGTGTTCTTCCAACACCTGTTCTGGTTCTATTCGCACCCGGCGGTGTACATCATGATCTTGCCGGCGATGGGGGTGATGTCCGAACTGATCGGCACCTTCAGCCGCAAGCCGATCTTCGGCTACAAGTCGATCGCGATGTCCTCGCTGGCGATCGCGGTGATCTCCTTCATCGTCTGGGGTCACCACATGTTCCTCTCCGGGCAATCGCCCTTGATGAGCACGATCTTCTCGTTCTTGACCTTTGCGGTGGCGATCCCATCGGCGATCAAGGTCTTCAACTGGGTCTGCACGCTCTACAAAGGATCGATCTCCTTCGCCACGCCGATGCTCTACGCGCTGAGCATCATCTGGCTGTTCGGCGTGGGCGGTCTCACCGGTCTGTTCCTGTCCACGATGGGCGTGGACATCCACCTGCACGACACTTACTTCGTGGTCGCGCACTTCCACTTCGTGATGGTGGGCTCTGCGATCTTCGCCTTCATCGGCGGCATCTACTACTGGATGCCCAAGATGTACGGCCGCATGGCCAGCGAGAAGTTGGGCCGCATCACTTGGGCGCTTAACTTCATCGGCTTCAACCTGACCTTCTTGCCGCAGTTCGTGGCTGGGACCAAGGGCATGCCGCGACGTTACTTCGATTACGACCCGGAGTTCGCGGTGTACAACTGGTGGTCTTCGATCGGCGCGGCGTTCATCCTGGTCGGCATGGTCCTGACTCTGATCGCGGTGATTCAGGCGATCACGCGCGGCCGGCCGGCACCTGCCAACCCGTGGGGCGGAGTCACGCTCGAGTGGATGACGGAGAGTCCGCCGCCCGAGCACAACTTCGAGGGCGATCCGCCGGAAGTCGGCGACCCCTACGACGTGAGCTTGGTCGAATACAAGAACGAGCTAGACGGATTCGTGCCGGCCAAGCCGATGGCCTCCGATCCGAACATGTACGACTACCGAGCCTCGCTGAAGGCTGGAGTCGCTCACACCAACCTCCATCCGTAGGAGCCGCGCGATGACTGCCACCGCTCACGCCCACCACGGCCCCGCGCACCTCCAGCACCACTTCGAGACCTCGGAGCAGCAATTCGACTCCGCGAAGTTGGGTCTGTGGGTATTCCTGCTCACGGAGGTGCTGTTCTTCAGCGCGCTGTTCGTCGCCTACACGTCGTACCGCTCGCTGCATCCGGAGGTTTTTGCCTACGCGTCGAACTACCTCGACACCAACCTCGGCGCGGCGAACACCGCCGTGCTGTTGCTCTCGTCCTTCACGGTCGCGTGGGGCGTGCGCAACGCGCAGCTCGGCCAGCGCAAGCTGCTGATCATGAACTTGATCATCACGCTGCTCTGCGCCGCGACCTTCATGGGCATCAAGTACAAGGAGTACTCGCACAAATATCACGAGGGATTGTTGTGGGGCGGAGCGGAGCACTCCATCTTCAAGCACAACCAATTCATGATTCTGGATGCGGTGAAGGAACACAGTCACGCCTGGAACGAGGGCGTGCCCGAGGCCGGCGTGGCGGCAGTCAAGGACTTGTCCAACGATCAGCGCCGCGACGTCAGCATCTTTTTCGCGATCTACTTCTGCCTGACCGGCCTCCACGGCATCCACGTGCTAGCCGGCATGGTGCTGCTGACTTTGATCTTGATCAAGGTCCTCAGACGAAAGATCACGCCTGAGTACTACACGCCGGTGGACCTCGGCGCCCTTTACTGGCACTTGGTTGACTTGGTGTGGATTTTCCTCTTCCCGCTCCTCTACCTGATCCGGTAGCAGACTTGCGATGAGCAATCACGACTCTCACGAAGAACACTGCGAGCACAAAGGCCCGCACGTCGTCTCGCTCGGCCTGCTCGCGACAGTGCTGATCGTCCTGCTCGGACTGACCGGGCTCACGGTCGTCACCGGCAAGATGGATCTGCACGGCTTCGACCTCGCGGTCGCGATGCTGATTGCCACCGTCAAGGCAAGCATCGTGTGCCTGATCTTCATGCACCTCTACTGGGATCGGAAGTTCAACGGCATGATCTTCCTGTTTGCGGTGATGCTGTTGGGTTTGTTCCTCGCCTTCGGCGTACTCGACCTCGGCCAGTACCAAGCCAACGTGGACGCCTACCGAGCCGATCAAATTCAGCCGTAGTAGTGAGCGAACTCAAACCCGCAAGAGCCGGCTCCCCCGCAACGGGAGTCGGCTCCTTCGGTTTACTGCTGTTCCTGGTCGCCTTGTCCGTGTTGTTTGCGGCAACCGTGGTCGCGACCTGGTTCTTTCGCGATCAGGCCACCAACTGGTCGGAGAATGTTCCCGCTTTGCCGCCCGGCGTTTGGCTGACGACCGCGCTGCTCGCGTTTCTGTCCTTCTTCGCCGAGCGCGCCGCGCGCATCGCCTCGGCTTCTGGCGGGAAAGCCGCGCGCAACGCCTTGCTCGCGGCGAGCGTCTGTTCCCTGCTCTTCCTCGCCGGCCAGACTTGGAACTGGAGCGTTCTGCTCAGCGGTCGTCCGCGCGGCGCGCGCATCTCCTTCTATGAATTCAACTTCTACCTGCTGACGTTGCTGCACGCGCTGCACGTGATCGGCGGCATGGTCTGGATGGGTGTCGCGCTTCAGCGCGCCAGCGCGGGCTCGCAGAGCGCCGCCGGGACCGCACGCAGCAACGCCCTCTATTGGCACTTCTTGGCCGGGGTGTGGGCGGTGATCCTGCTCGACCTCTTTCTGACCCGGGTCGATCAGCCTGCGACAACGGCGCTCGGCCCGGCCTCTCTCGGGCTGGCCGGACTCTCGGTCGCCGCGTGCCTCGGCTACCAATTGGTCGCCATCCGCGATTTCCTGGCCCACAGGAAGCGGGCGATGGCCTTCTGGTCGCTGATCCCGCCCTTCGCCCTGCTCGCCTATTGGGCCCACGCGGGGGACTGGGGCCGCGAGCGCACCCTGGCGCGTTGGACCTTAGCGAGCATGATCGCTCTGGCGCTGATCCTGGTGGCCGTGGCCGTCCACGCCGACGTCCTGTTTCCGGAAGAGGGTCCAGGCACCCCATTCCTTCCGGGCGGCTTCGGCGGATAAACCGATCCAAAGGTCTTGATATTATCGCCAGAACCGTCTACTTTCTGTTCTGAGAGCACGGAGACCCGATGTACGGCAAAGCCACCGAAAC
The DNA here is from genome assembly GCA_027623585.1 of Planctomycetota bacterium. Classification (GTDB taxonomy): domain Bacteria; phylum Planctomycetota; class UBA1135; order UBA1135; family UBA1135; genus JAQBVK01. Next base: position 18,795 of record JAQBVK010000001.1, on the reverse strand, counting down.
CGCCATCGCCGCCATGACGCGGTTGGCCGAAGTTTATGACGGCGAAGAGACGCGTCTCTCCGCGATCGACATCGCCGACAACCGTCGGCTGGCGCGGCCCTTCGTGGGCAAGATCCTGACCACGCTGTCGCAGGCGGGATTTGTGATTGGTTCGCGCGGACCCGGCGGCGGTTTCCGCCTCTCGCGGCATCCGCGCGAGATCCGCGTGTTCGAAATCTTCACGCTTTTCGAGCGCGAGAACCTCAGCAACGAGTGCCCTTTCGGCGCCGGCACCTGCGGCATGGGCAATCCTTGCCCGATGCACGACAAGCTGGTCAAGGTGCGCGAAGAAGTGGACCGCGTGCTGCACGGCACCACGCTCGAAGAATTCCGGGTTGCCTACCAGGTGCACGGCCTGCGCCCGATCTATCCCGACGAGCTCAAGAAGCCCGAGAAGCGCAAATCCTTTCGCGCCACCAAGTCGAGCGGCAGCCAAGGCCGCAAGAACGCGAAGCGCTGAGGGCTCCGTGTAACCGATTACAGCCCGCGCGCCCAGGCGGGGCGAAACTGCACGGCTTCGGGAGAGGCGAGCACGCGGTCGAGGCCGGCGAGCAGCGCGGGTTGATCCTTGGGCAGGGTGCCGGCCAATGCCAGCCAGTTGCTGGCGTGGTTGCTGCGGAAGATGGTGCCACGGCAGTCGAGCGCGCCGAGGAAGACGCGCAACTCGGCGGCGAGTTCGATCGGGTCGAGGTGATCCATTTCGCCGCGCGCGTCCTGCTCGGCGAGCGGGGTGCCTTCGACCGGCGTCATCACCAGAGTGGAGACGAAGCGCGGCTGGATCGCGTTGACGACCGCGGCCGAAGCCAGCGCGTGCTCGCGCGAACGCGCGCGTCCACCGGCGCCGAGCAGGATCATGGTGGAGAGTTTGACTCCCGCTTCCTGCGCCTTGAGCGCGACGCGCGTCATTTCGGCGCCGTCGACGCCCTTGTCGAGTTGCTGTAACACCTCGTCATCCCCGGACTCGATGCCGAGGTAGTACAGGCCCAAGCCCTTGTTCTTGAGCCGCGCCATTTCGTCAACGCTGCGAACTTGCAGCGCTTGCGGCGAGGCGTAACAGGAAACGCGGCGTAGGCTCGGCCAGGTCGCGCGCAGGTGATCGAGCAAAGCTTCCAGGAAGGATGCCTTCGCGATCAGCGCGTCGCCGTCGGCGAGGAAGACCTTGGCCGGCGCGCCGAAGGCGTCGTCCACGCGCGCGATCTCCGCCTTCAACTCTTCCAGCGGCCGCACCCGGAACTTCTTGTCGCGGTACATCGCGCAGAAGCTGCAGCGGTTCCACGAGCAACCGATCGTGGCCTGCAGGATCAGCGAATCCGCCTCGGAGGGCGGCCGGTAGAGAGTGCCTTCGTACTTCAGCACGGCTTTTGGCCCTTGGACGAGTCCATTCTAGGCGAGGAGCGGTTTTGGCCGATAAAGAAGGGTGAGAAGCCCGATGGACTTCCTCGGCCCCGTGGCGGTGATCGGCTGGGGCCGCTTCGGCTGCGCGGTGGGGGAACGCTTGCTGGAATCTGGCGTGCGCGTGCGTGCTTGGGATCCGCGCGCGCGGATGCCCGACGCTGTGGCAGCGGCGAGCGCGCAGGAAGCCGTGTGCGGCGCCAAGACGGTGCTGCTCGCCGTGCCGGTGCCCAACACGGAGGCCGCGCTGCGCGAACTCCGTCCGCATCTCGCTGCGGAGACGCTCGTGATCGAAGTCGGTTCGGTGAAGAGCGGACCGACGGCGGCGCTCGAAGCCGTGCTCGGCGCGGCGGTGCCGTGGGCGGCCACGCATCCGTTGTTCGGACCGGTGAGTCTGGCACTCGGCGAGCGTCCGCTACGCGTGGTGCTGTGTCCGCGCGCGCGGCATGAAGCGGCGGTGGCTCGCGCCGATGAGTTCTGGCGCGCGCTCGGTTGCGAAACCCTGCGCATGGACCCGGAGGAGCACGACCGCGCGATGGCGCACTCGCACGCACTGGCCTTCTTCGTGGCCAAGGGTTTTCTCGACTGCGGCTTCGATTTGGAGAGCGCATGGACGCCGCCTTCGGTGGGCGGCATCGCGCGCACCGTGCGCAGCGCGCGCGAGGATGCGGGGCAGTTGTACGCGAGCTTGCATCGCGAGAATCCTTATGCGAACGAAGCGCGCGCGCGGCTGCTCGACGCGCTGCAATCCGCCGACGCCGCGCTACGCGCACCGCCGGAGCCGGGAGAGCGCGCACACGAGGAGGGCGAGGCGCTGCGGCTCGCCGAGTTGAGCGATGCGCCGCCGCCCTTGCGCGCAGCACGCGAGCGGATCGATGAATTGGATCAGGAGTTGTTGCGCCTGCTCGCGCAACGCGCCGAAATCGCACTGCGAGCCGGACGCGCCAAGGCCGAGGTCGGGCGCGGCGTGCGGGATCCGCGACGCGAGGAAGAATTGTTGGCGGCCCGCCGCGAAGGCGCCGCCGCGCTCGGTCTCGATCCGGAAGCCGTGGCGGAGATCTTCCGCTCGGTGATGAACCTCTCCCGCTCGCATCAGGCGAGAAACGCTTCATGATCATCACCCTCAAGGCCAACGCGCCGCGCGAGGCGGCCGACTTCGTGGTCGAGCAGGCGCTGCGCTTCGAGGGCGTGTCGCCGCGCGTGCATCGCTTCAGCGGCGCCGGCGGCGAAGTGATTGAGGTGCATCTGGTGGGGGACACGCAGAAGGTGCCGGAGCGGCTATTCGCGGATCTTCCGGCGGTGCGGCGCGTGGTGCGCGTGTCGCAGAAGTACCGGCTGATCGGGCGGCACGGCGCGACCGAAGCCGAAGTGGGCTTCACTTACAACGACGTGCGCTTCGACGAGAGCGAAGTGGTGCTGTGCGCGGGGTTGTGCGCGGTGGACACCCTCGAGCACGTGGACGCGACGATGCGCGCGGTGGCGGCGATGGGCCTGCGCACGACGCGGATGGGCGCCTACAAGCCGCGTACTTCACCCTATGACTTTCAGGGATTGGGGAAGGATTGTTTGCCGTGGGTGTTCGAAGCGGCAGGACGACACGGCATCCGCGTGGTGTCGATGGAGGTATGCGACATCCGTCACATGGAAGAGATTCGCGCGGCGCTGGAGGCCAGCGGCCAAGCGACCGGGGTGATGCTGCAGATCGGCACGCGCAACGCCCAGAACTTCGAGCTGTTGAAGGCGGCGGGGCAGCAGAAGGTGCTGCCGGTGCTGTTCAAACGCGGCATGGGCATCACGCTCGAGGAATCGCTCAACGCGGTCGAGTACGTCGCGTCGGAGGGGCAACCGAACATCGTGTTCTGCCTGCGCGGGGTGAAGTCGCACCTTGGCGATCCGCATCGCAATCTAGTGGACTTCGCGCACGTGCCGGTGGTGCGCGCGCAAACGCGGCTGCCGGTGTGCGTGGATCCGAGCCACAGCGTGGGGCGCCTGCGCATCATGCCCGACGGCATCCCGGAAATGTTTCATGCTGCGGGCCAGGGCGTTCTCACCGGCGCGAGCATGGTGCTGGTGGATCTGCATCCTGATCCGCATCAAGCGCTTTGCGACGGCCCGCAGGCGCTGGCGCTCGATTGGTTACCGCGTCTGCACGACTACGTGCAACGCGTGCGCGCCTGCTACGAGGATTTGCTCAAGAGTTCCGTCCCGGTCGCCCCCGATCACCGCCGCGATTTACGCTGAGCAGAGCGGCTACGCGTGATTTCGGAGCATGAGCTCCTTGGGGTGTGGCTCGAGGTAGCTCTGGTCGGCGAGGTATGGCACGTCGAAGCGGCGGACGTAGTGGCGGAAGAGGGTGACCGGCGCAATCAGGGGCACCAGGCCATGACCGAAATCTTCGATCAGCGAGGAGAGTTCGGCGCGCGCGGCAGCGTCGAGTTGATCACTGAAATGTCCCTGCATGTGCTGCAGCACGTTGACGTGCTTGCGCGGCGTCGCGAGCTTACGCATGACAGTCATGAACGCGCTGGAGTACTGCGTTTGGAAGTCGGCGCGCGGAACCGTCTTGACCGCCGCGACCAGGCGACCGAGCGCGCGATATCCCTGCGGATCGTGCGCGAGCAGTAGCATCTTCTCGGCGGTGTGAAAGCGCACCACGTCGCCGGACTTCCAGCGCCCGATGAACAATTGCCTCAATCGGCGGTAGGCAAAAACGCGCTCGAAGAAGTTCTCGCGCAGGCCGGGGTCGTTGAGCCTGCCTTCCTCCTCGATCGGGAGGTGGGGGAAGCGCGCAAGCAGTTCCGCCGCGAAGAGGCCCACTCCCTTGCGCACGGGCATCCCCTTCTCCGCGTGCAGGCGCACGCGCTCCATGCCACAGGAAGGTGAATCCTTCTTCAGCACGTAGCCGTCGAGTTCTTCATCGGCGAGGGCGCGCACTCGCTGCTTTGAGAAGCGCGTCATCGCCGCGGTGTGATCCTTGCCTGACTTCGGATCCACCATCCGCGTCGCACCGTGCGGATCCTGCTCCAAGCGCACCGGCGGACGTGGCACCCCCATGCCGGATTCTTCCTCCGGGCAGACCGGCACCCATTCGACGTGCGGCGCCACGGTGCCAACCAGGAACTCGTCGCGCTTATGACCGCCGTCCCATCGCACCTGCTCGCCGAGCAGGCAGGTCGCAATCCCGAGCCGGATCGAATTGGTCACGCGCCGCTATCCTAAGTCCTTCCCATCGGAATCCCCGCGACATGGCCAAGATCAAGGTAAAGAACCCCGTCGTCGAGCTCGACGGCGACGAAATGACTCGGATCATCTGGGCGTTCATCAAGGAACGTCTGATCCTTCCCTATCTCGATCTCACGCTCGAGTACTACGACCTCGGCATCGAGCATCGCGACGCCACCGACGACCAGGTCACGGTAGACGCGGCCAAGGCGATCCAGCGCCACGGCGTCGGCGTGAAGTGCGCAACCATCACCCCCGACGAGGCCCGCGTCGAGGAGTTCGGCCTCAAGCAGATGTGGCGCTCCCCGAACGGGACGATCCGCAACATCCTCGGCGGCACCGTGTTCCGCGAGCCGATCCTGTGCAGCAACATCCCGCGCCTGGTGCCGGGGTGGACGCAGCCGATCGTGATCGGCCGTCACGCGCACGGCGATCAGTACCGCGCCACCGACTTCCTGGTGCCCGGTCCCGGCAAGTTGACCATGACCTTCACGCCCGCCGACGGCGGCAAGCCGGTGAACTACGAGGTCATGGACTTCAAGGAGCCCGGCGTGGCGATGGGCATGTACAACCTGGACGAGTCGATTCGCGGCTTCGCGCGGGCTTGTCTCAACTACGGACTGCAGCGCGGCTGGCCGGTGTACCTGTCCACCAAGAACACGATCCTCAAGGCCTACGACGGCCGCTTCAAGGATCTCTTCCAGGAGATCTTCGACGCCGAGTTTGCGGACAAGTTCGCCGCCTCGAACATCGTCTACGAGCACCGTTTGATCGACGACATGGTCGCCGCCGCGATGAAGTGGAGCGGCGGTTTCGTGTGGGCCTGCAAGAACTACGACGGCGACGTGCAATCCGACACCGTCGCGCAAGGTTTCGGCTCCCTCGGGCTCATGAGTTCAGTGTTGATGACGCCGGATGGCGCGGTCGTCGAAGCCGAAGCCGCGCACGGCACGGTCACACGCCACTATCGCGAACACCAGAAGGGCCGTCCCACCAGCACCAACCCGATCGCATCCATCTTCGCGTGGACGCGCGGCCTGATGCATCGCGGCAGCCTCGATCACAACCGAGATCTGTCCGTCTTCGCCGAAACCCTGGAGAAGGTGTGCATCGAGACCGTGGAATCCGGCTTCATGACCAAGGACCTCGCGATCCTGGTCGGCCCTGAGCAGAAATGGCTCACGACCGAGCAGTTCCTCGCGAAGCTCGACGAAGGCCTCAAGGCCAAGCTCGCTCCCGCAACCGCGCGCGCTTAATCGCCGACCCGCAAGGGAAAGTCCGCAAAGCGTAGACGCAACAGGCCGAACTCGGCGTCGCCCTCACTGAGATCGGCCTCGAGTGCAGCCCAGCGCTCGCGCGCCACGTCGAGATAGATGCGCAGAGCGTAACGGCCGGGTGCGAGCCCGCCGAGGCTGAAGACCGCGCCTTCGGCCACGCGCGCGGATTCCAGTTCTGCGGCGAGTTCATCGGCCCACTCCTCGATCTGCTCCGGCAGCGGTGGCGCAGCGCCTGGATTCTCTTCCAAGAATTCGTTCATCACGCGGCGCTCCCGTACGGCGCGCGACGGCATCGGCTCGAAGACCTCCGCCGCGTCCTCGGCGGCGATGGTGTCGGAGATCACGCGGTCCGGCTGCAGCAAGGGTCGCGCTTCCACTTCGAAAACCATGTCCTGCGGCAAGCCATCCTCTTCGAGAAGAATGCGCCCGCGGATCGCGCGCGTACCGGCGAGCCAGAGATCGACCCAAGAGCGCTGCTCGGTGACCACTTCGACTGTTTGGAGCGAAACGGCGCTCGCTTGTCCACGCTGCGGTGTGAGCAACGCACCTGCCTGCCAGGAACCCGCCGGCACTTCGGCGAAGTAGAACAAGCCTTCGGAGTCGGTCATTGAGCTGCAGCGCCTTTCACTCACGCCGACCCCGCGGCGCAGCAGCACCACCGTGTGAGGCACCGGAGCGCCGTCGGCGTCGACCAAGATGCCGCGCACGGAGCCGAAGGACGCAGTCTCCGCTTCCATGTTGGCCTCGACAGCGCTCGCGATGCCCTCCACCGGCGGCTCTGCACTGCGACGGCCGACTGCACTCTTGGGTAGACCCGCGAGCACCCCGGCTTCGAGGCTCGTGAACGAGCCCGACTCCGTCGCCTCCGGAGAAGAGGGAGGGATTTCACCTCCCCCTTGCCAGACGAGCGCCACCGCTCCCAACAGCAGAACGGCCACGATCAAAGCGCGCATCAGCACGGGCACACCTGTTTGACCGCGGAACGGATCTTTCCGGCCTTCCACACGTACCAGCAACTGTTCTTGCTCCAGGTCGCGCCGCCGATCGAGACGGTGCCGCCCTGGTTCCACTTGACCGAGTAGTAGTAGGTCCACTCCACGTAGACCTCGATGCAATCGCCCTCGGTGCCGCCGTTCTGCGTCTTGCCGTTGCCATCCTTGAGTTTGCCGCCTTCGTTCTCGACCGGAACTTCGGCGGGATCGCCGCTGCCCGGCGTGGTGGGCATCGGATCGTCCCCGGTAAAGCGATCCTTCTCGTAGCCCTGTGGATTTCCGTCGCCGGGAGCCCACTTCGCGTCCGTCGGCACGCCCGGTTGCTGCAGGTCGGGGCGCGGGAAGCTCACCGGCACGCTCGCGCCGTCGGGTACGCAGACGCGTCCGCCCAGCCCCTCGGACGCGGATCCCTGCTGAATGGACACGGTCGGCACGAACGCCGCCGCAAAGATCAAAATGAGTCGGTTCAGGTACATCAGCCCTCCGACCTCAACACGCACGGCGAGCGCGAAGGTTACCGACTACATGCGAAGCCAGAGAAATTGCTTGAACGCGGCGGAATAATCCATCTGCACGCGGACTACGTAACTGCCGCTGCGGCCGGGCACCTCCACGTCCCACCATCCCCTCACGCTGGGATCCAATTTGAAGTGATACGGCATGCCCAGGTAGTGCACGCGGGTGCCGTCCTCGAGCACGTCGAACTCGGCGATGGTCAATTCCCCCCAGAACTCGCCGGCGTGATTGAAGTCGGGCCGCAGCGAGATCTCCAAACCGCTGTCCGCCTCGCCCGCGAGCACGCCCGGGCCGTCCAACTCGAAGCGGGTGTCGCGTTCGCGCCACAGGGTGCGCTCCAGGCTCGCGAAGGCGACGCCATCGCGCGCGACTCCAATCGCCGTCTCCACCGCGAATCCCGGCGGCGGCGGAGCGTCGGGCGGCGGGATCGGGCCAGGCGAAGCGCAGGCGACGAGCATTCCGGCCAGGCCGGCGGCGGCGAAGAGGGGAAAGGAGCGCATCGCTATCATGCTACGCCTTTTCCTAGGACATCCCGATGAGCACGATCAAGACCGATGTTGTGGTGCTGGGCGCTGGCCCGGCCGGCTACGTGTGCGCGATCCGCGCCGCGGACCTGGGCAAGCAAGTGGTGGTGGTGGAGTCCGACAATCTCGGCGGCACCTGCCTGAATTGGGGCTGCATTCCCTCCAAGGCGCTCATCCAGGCCGGCCACTTCGCCGAGCAGTGCCGCCACGCCGCGGAGATGGGCTTCACGGTCCAGACGCCGACGCTCGACCTCGGCAAGATGATCGCGTGGAAGGATTCGATCGTGAAGAAGCTGACCGGCGGAGTTGGCATGCTGCTCAAGAACCGCAAGATCGAGTGGGTGAAGGGACGCGGCGTGATCAAGGGACCGAATCTGGTCGAGGTCAAGAACGCCGACGGCTCGCTGACCGGCATCCAGTGCACGGAGATCGTGATCGCGAGCGGCTCCGAGCCGGCGCCGATCCCCGGCTTCGAGTTCGGCGAGTTCGTGTGGTCGAGCACCGAGGCGCTCTCGCCGAAAATCCTTCCCAAGAAGCTGTTCGTAATCGGCGGCGGCGTGATCGGGATGGAATTGGGAATGTTCTACGCGCAGATCGGCACCGAAGTGACCGTGGTCGAGTTCATGGATCAGATCCTGCCCGGCACCGACCCGGATCTGGTGAAGGTGGTCGAGCGGCGCGCCAAGAAGGCGGGTATCAAGATCCATCTCAAGAGCGCGGCCAAGGAATGGAAGAAGAAGGGCGCCGGCGTCGAGGTCATTGCCGAAGTGCAAGGCCAACGCCAGTCCTTCGAGGCCGACGCGATCCTGCTCACGGTGGGACGCAAGCCGGTGACCAGCGGCATCGGGCTCGAGAGCGTCGGCGTGAAGCCCGACGCGCGCGGCTTCATCACCGTGGACATGCAGTGCTCCACCAAGACGCCGCACGTCTGGGCAATCGGCGACGTCACCCACGGGCCGATGCTCGCGCACAAGGGCAGCGCGCAAGGACTGGTGGCGGCCGGTGCGATCAACCGTCAGCCCGGCATCGCGCAGGACTTCGCCTGCGTGCCGGCGGTGATCTTCACCGACCCGGAGATCGCGTGGACCGGTCTCACCGAGGCGCAGTGCAAGGAGAAGGGGATCGATTACAAAGTCGGCCGCTTCAACTTCGGCGCCAACGGCCGCGCGATGTCGCTGCTGCAGACCGAAGGCTTGATCAAGGTCATCGCTGACGCCAAGGACGACCGCGTGCTCGGCGTGCACATGGTGGGCCCGAACGTCACCGACTTGATCACTGAGGCCTCGCTCGCGATCGAAGCCGGACTGACCGTCGAAGACGTCGCGATGACGATCCATCCGCACCCGACCCTGAGCGAAGTGTTCATGGAAGCCTGCGAAGATCTCCACGGCATGTCACCGCACGCGATGCGCGCGAAGAAGTAGGCGCATGCGCTTCAGCCGCTCGCCCGAGTGGGTCGTGCGCGACCTGGGGCGCGCGGACTACGCCGAGGTGAACGCGCTGCAGGAAGATCTGATCGCGAAGATCGCGGCGGGGGAGGAACCCGACCACCTGCTCTTGGCCGAGTTCGAACCCGTGATCACGATCGGCCGCGGCGGTGGCGGCGCCAGCCAGTACGCGCATCTCGGCGTCCCGGTCCACGAGATCAGCCGAGGGGGCAAGGCCACCTTCCACGGACCGGGGCAGCTTGTGGCCTATCCGCTGCTGCGCCTCGAAGACGAAGCGCGCGACCTCCACGCCTATCTCCACGCGCTCGAAGACGCGCTGATCGGTGTGGTGAGTGATTTCGGCCTGCAAGGCGGACGCGATCCGCGCAACACCGGCTGCTGGGTCAACGGCCGCAAGCTCGCGAGCATCGGCGTGGCGGTGCGGCGTTGGGTGAGCTGGCACGGCCTCGCCCTCAACGTCTCGACCGATCTCGATTGGTTCCGCCGCTTCGACCCCTGCGGTCTGGATCCCGAAGTGATGACGACGATGGCAGCGGAGTGCCTCGCCGCCGGTCGTCCTGCAGTGAAGATTTCAGACGTGTCGTCGCGATTGGTCGATCGGCTCGCAGCGGCCCTAAGAAATAGAGACTTGAGGGTCTGAATAGCGGCGCTATCCTGCCTGCATGCAGTTTCGACCCATCCTCCTGATCGCTGGCGCGGCGGCGGCCGGCGTGCTCGCGTTCTCCTGCGGCGGCGGCAGCGAGCCCGTGGCCGACACCCCGGTCAACCCCGAGGCTCGCGCCAAGTTCGACGGGCTCTGCGCGACCTGCCACGGCACTTCCGGCAAAGGCGACGGCGCCGCTGCAGCCGCGCTCAACCCGAAGCCGCGCGACTACACCGACAAGGCCTGGCAGAAGACCGTCACCGACGAGTTCCTCACCAAAATCATCGTTCAGGGCGGCGCAGCAGTTGGCAAGTCCATGCTGATGCCGGCCAACGCGGATCTCGCCGACAAGCCGGAGGTCGTGGCCGGTCTGGTGAAAATCATTCGCGGTTTCGCGAAGTAGGTTTCCCGTCCGCGCCGATTTCGTCGGCATCCTCCGCCACCGCGTCGTCTTCCCAGAGGGCGCGGTGGCGCGGCGTTTCCAGGTCGTCGAACTGCCCCGACTTGACGGCCCACCACCACGCGCCCACCGCGAGCGCGGCGATGAAGAGTGCGACCGGCAGCGCGAGGTAGACCAGCGACATCAGCGTGCGCGCGCAGGCGCGAAGGCCAACGCGGTGACCGTGAGTGAGGAGAGCGGCATCAGCACCGCGGCGAGGATCGGCGAGATCAGTCCGGCGGCGGCAAGACCGGCGCCGAGCAAGTTGTAGGCGATCGAGACGCCGAGGCAGAGGCGGATCGTGCGCATGGCGCCGCGTGCGCCGGCGAAAAGTTCCACGATCGCGGCGGGACCAGCTTCAGAGCCGCCGAGGTGCACGTCGGCTGCCTCCAGACTGGCTTCCGCTCCGCCGTGCACGGCGATGCCGACGTCGGCGGCGGCGAGCGCGGCCGCGTCGTTGACTCCGTCACCGACCATCACGACGGGGCGACCGGCGGCGGCGGCGCGCGCAGCATGAACCGCAGCGAGTTTTTCCTCCGGGGATGCGCCGCCCTGCGCGGCTTCGGGCGGCAGTCCGAGCTCGATCGCGACGGCGCGCACCACCTCCGCGTGATCACCGGAGAGGATGCGCGGTTGCCATCCCTCGGTGCGCAGGGTGCGCAGAGTCTCGGCCGCGCCCAGGCGCAGACGATCGCCCAGTTCGGCGCAGCCTGCGTAGGCGCCATCCACGGCAAACGCAATCGGTGAGTGCGCTGCGCGCGTGATGCGCTCCACTTCGGTCACGGGCACGCACACGCCGTGTTCCGCCAAGAAGGCGGGGGAGCCGGCGAGCAAAGCACGTCCGTCCACTCGCCCGCTCACTCCGCGTCCCGGCCAGTGATGGGAGTGTTCGAGTGCAAGATTGAAGCTCTGATCGCTGGCGAGCGTCCGCAGTGCCTCCGCGTGCGGCCCCGCGACGTCCGACTCCAAGGCTGCAAGGAACGCGCCGTCGTGCGCGCTTCCACTCCATCCGATCAAGGCAAGCTTGCCCTCGGTGAGGGTGCCGGTCTCGAGCAGCAACACTCCCGGCCGTGCGAGGCGTTCCAGCGCGGCGCCACCTTTCACGAGGATGCCGCGTCGCGCCAAGCGTCCGATCGCAGCCGTGAGCGCGAGCGGCGTGGCGAGTCCGAGCGCGCAGGGACACGCGACGATCAGCAAGGCGACTGCGCGATCCAAGGCGATTTCGATGCCGAGTGCGCGCGTGAACCAAGCCGTCGTGATCGCGAGCAACACCACGGCGAGGGTGAAGCCGCCCGCGAGGCGGTCGGCCGCTTGCACGATCGGCGCACGTTCGGAGGCGGCGCGCTCGCCGGCTTGCTGGGCTTGTGGCTAACCGGGCGCGTGGCCATGGCCGCGCAGAGCAGTTTGTCGCCGGGCGTCGTCGCCGCGCTCGGACTCGCGTTCCCGGTCGCCTTGTTAGTCACGGTGGCGCGACCGGTGATCGCGAGCAAGAGTTGGCGCAACCTCGGCATCGTCGCCGTGCTCGGCCTACTGACTGCTTGTGACGCGTTCATTCACCTGCGCTTCGCGGCAGGTGATGCGATGGGTGGACGCACCCTGCTGTTGGCGGCGGTTCACTTCGTGGTGCTACTCAACGTCGTGGTGGGCGGCCGCGTGATCGGCATGTTCACGTGGGTCGCCACCGGACGCGGCAAGGTGCGGCAACGTCCTCTGCTCAACGGCGTCGCGATCGGCGCCACGGCGGGGGTCGCACTGTCCGTCGCCGCAGGCCACTCCGGTCCCGGGTTCGCCGGGTGCCTTGCGCTTGCTGGCGCCGCCAATCTCTTGCGCATGACGCAATGGACCGTGCGCGAGGTCTTCCGCATTCCGATGGTGCTGGTGCTGCACGTCGGCTATGCGTGGATCGGCATCGGGCAACTACTGCTCGCCGCTGCGCACGCGGGATTACCGGTGGCCGAAACCACGGCGCTGCATGCGCTGACGATCGGAGTCATCGGCACGATGACGCTGGGCATGATGGTGCGGGTTTCCCTGGGCCACACCGGCCGTCCGATGGCACCTTCACCGCTGGTGAGAATCGCCTTCGCGCTGATGTTCGCGGCGCCGCTCGCGCGCCTTTCGTCGTTGCTGCTGCCGTCGAGCGCGTGGAATCTCACGGTGCAACTCGCCGGCGCTCTCTTCGCAGCCGCGTTCTTACTGTTCCTCGTCGCTTTCACCCCGATCCTGCTCGCGCCCCGTGCCGACGGCCGCCCCGACTGAAGCCATCTGCCAGAGCTCGACCGAACTCGAGTAGCGCAGTAGGATCCATACGGAGGGCGCGATCAAGGCGGAACCGCCGAGTGCTAGCAATGCTCCGCTCCCCGTGACTGGAATCAGAAGAACGCCGAAGCAAGTTCCGAACAGCACCATGAGCGCAGTGGTGCGCGCCACGAAGGACCAATGAAAGGCTAGGCCCAAGGGTCGTTTCAGGAAGGCCATGCTTACCCCGGTGGCGTAGAGCAGTGCAAGGAAGGCTGGCCCCCAACGGCTCAGGGCTCCTTCGTGAGGAGTGATGCCGCTGTCCAAGGTCCATGCGAAGCACGCGAGCAGCAGCGCGAGCGGGTAGAGCCAGCGCAAGCGCTTCATCACAGCACGATCATGAGGGCCACTGGAGACACTTTGCGGCCGAGTGGGCCAGGGGAATAGGTGTAGAAGGCGGCGAAGACGATGCGGCCGTGGTGCGCGGCGTTGTTGGGAACGTTCACCGATACTCGCATGGCTTCTCCGGGCGGAACGGTGCCGGACCAGCCGGGGCGCGCGGAAGTGAGGTTCCAGGCGGCGTCGAGATTGGCGGGGATTTGGAGGCCGCCGAAAACATGGCCGGGGAAGGTGCCGAAGCAGACGCCGCCTCGATAGGAGTAGCCGGCCTCGCCGGGCGCGAGCCAATCCATCACCATTGGGCCACCGACAGTCGGTTGTGTGATGACGTTGATGACGAGCGGACCGCCGCCGCCGCTCCAGGGCGTGACGTCGGCGTCGTTGCGCTTGCCGGGCGTGCCTTTGTCGCCGGCGCCGAAGCTGGAGACGGCGGCTGCGTGATTCGACTGAGCGGAGCTTGCGTACAAGTCGCGGCGTTCGCTGGCGACGCCGCTGCCGCCAGGCCAACCGTTGCTCCAATCCACTTGGTCGATCGTAGTGGCGCCGGACTTCAGCGCGACGCGGTCGCCGCTGTTGGAGAGCGCAAAACTGCCGCTCGGCCAGGCCAGCGCGGGACGGATGCCTCCGTTGCGCGCGGGGAGGCCGTCGGCGGCGCACACAAGGTATTGATCCGCACCGATCAGCAAGCCGGTGGCAATAGTGAAGGAATCCGTGCCGGCGTCTAGCGCGCTCAGGCCATCGAGCGAGGCGTCGCCGCTCGCGCGCGTGCCTCCGATCTCGAACCATTCGCCGTCGGCGTCGTTGACCGCGGCGGGATCGCGATGGAACTCGCTGCCCACCAGTTCGCCAGCCTGCGGCGCGGCCAGCGCGCGCTCGTCGCAGAGGAAACGCAGCGTGGTGCCGTCGAGCGCGCTGACGGTATAGGTAGCGCCGTCGGTCGTGAGCCGGAGGTGGCCGCCGCCGTCCACGAAGCCCTCGGTACCGACGCCGTCGGTGGTGCACCACACCGGGATCGCGCGGCTGGGCTTGTTGAGCCGGTCGGTGACCGGCTGCTTGGGGTAGCCGTAGATGTTGCCGCTGCCGCAAGGCACCACGCAGAACTCAGGCTGCAGCGCCGCCACGAAGTTCGCGTTACTGCTGGTCAGCGAACCGTGGTGATTCAATTGATACACGTCCACGTCGCCGCAGAGGGCGCCGACGCTCGACTCCACGTCGGTGGTGCCGTTGCCGCCGCCGGTGAGATCGCCGCCTAGGAAGAGATCGAAGTCGCCGTACTCCAACTTCCACGCGATGCTCGCGGAGTTCTCCCACTGCGAGGAGCCGCTGATGTTCACGCTGCCGCCGCCGGCGAGCCGTCCTTCGACGGAGAGGCAGCGCATCGTCACGCCGCCGCCGAGATCCACGATCTGCCCCGGCTGCACCGTTTGGCGCACGCCCGCGTAGCGGCTCTTGTAGTCCTGATAGGACTGCGTGGTGGGTTCGTTGACGTTGCCACGATCCCAACACACCGTCGCGTGGATGCCGGCGTTCCACACTTCGTCGAGTCCGCCGAGGTGATCCGCGTGATAGTGGCTGCTGCCGACGTGATCGAGATGCGTGATACCGCGCGCTTGCAGATAAGGCACGATCGCAGCGTTGCCCTGACCGTTGTCTCCAGCGTCGAAGAGGAAAGTCTTCCCGCTCGGCGAGACGATCAAGGTGGCGTCTCCCTGGCCGACGTCGAGGAAGTGGACTTCAAGCTGTTGGCACGAAGCCGCAAGCAGGAGAGAAAGCGCGAGGAGCATCAGCCAGAAGATCCCGAGGGTTTGACCATTGTACCCCCGGTGACTTCGGCCAGATCCTTCATCAACTTCTCGTGGCGCGTGCTGTCGGTGACCAGCACGGTGTGGATGCGCACGCCGTGGCGCGCGTAGAGCCGCTTGGCGGCATCGAGCAGGTGTCCGTCGAACTGGTGCGCGCCCGAACTGCTGCCGCCGTCGCCGACCAGCACCACGGTATCGATGTCGGGATCGGACATCGCAGCCTCCAGCGCTTCCACGACCGAAGAAGTGCTGCGGTAGGAACGATTGCGCAAGAAATCCATCGCCTTCTCGCGGTTGGATCGATTCACGGGCATCGCCTTCTTGAACGCGGCGAAGGGTGCAGCCTCGATGATCCACACCTGGAACACCGCCTTGTCGGGCAGGCGCTCGCAGAAGCTGGAAACTTCGCGCGCCGCCGACTCCACGGTGCTCAACTCGCCGAGTTTCGAGGTGCTCATGCTGCCGGACCCGTCCACGACGATGGCCACGCGCGCGCTGTCGACCGGCAGTCCGTAGAACCGCGCCGACACGGTGTCCGATTGGTTATCGCGCACGATGCCCAGGTTCTCGTTCGGCCCGAGGCTGCGCGAACGGCGCTCGCTGAGCCAGGCTTCGCCCTCCTTCGCCCACCAACCGCGCCACATTTCCGGTTTCGGACCGAAGGGCAAGCCGGTAAGCCGCCGCAAGGAGTTACCGGAGTCGTGCACGAAACGCACGAGCTCCTCGTCCTTGACGCTGCGTTCCATCAAGTTGATCAACTCCGGCACCAACTCGTAGTGATCGAACAGAGCGGCAGCTTCCAACGCGGCCACCATCGGCGCGCGATCCTTGCCGCGCACCGCAGTGGCGGCGGCGGATCGGAACGAAGCAATGCCTTCCTTGTGCGAGGCCAGCACGCGCAAGGTCTGCGCGCGATCGGCCGGATCCTTCGCCGATGCGGCCGCCTTGCTCAACATCGCGATTTCTTCCGCGCTCCAGTCGAGCAAGTGCTGGAAGCCGAGCCCGGGTGCCCCGGCGTCGAGGAGCAGAGCCCGCGCCTCGATCGCGCGCTTCTCCGGATCGCGCGCGAACTCCATCCGCGCGTCGCTCAACACCTTGCCCGCCGCGCCCTGCCAGGCGCGCAGCAGTTCGCCCTCGCTACGCAAGAATCGGCGATCGAACAACAAACCGCCCTCCACCGGGGCTTGCGAAGCCTCGAGCGCACGCAGGCACAAGGTGCGCAAGAACAGGCTGCGTTTGCCGTCGGCCGCGGCTTCGGCCATCAAGTCGCCTTCGGCGCGCGTATTCGCTTTCAGCATGCCGCTGTAGAACCAGTCGCGCAGATTGACCCCGCGGTAACTGTCCATGCGCGCGTCGAACAGCTCCAAGCGCAGCTCCATCGCCTCCACGCTGCGCATTTCCGCGAGCGCCTTCGCGGCGTCCACTGCGCCGGCCTCATAAGAATCCTTGTCGGCGGACTTGCGCAACTTGTCCGCGATCTCCTCGAAGGAGGGCGACTGTAATAGTGAAAATACGGCGGCGGCCAGCGCGAGCATCGGCGGATCCAGTCTAGGGCTTTGCGGAACGAAAACGAGGAGAGAACCGGGCGGCTCTCTCCTCTGTTGACGGGCGGTGCGGCCCGCGGTGACGCAATCCCTACTCGACCTGCGTCCAGCCGGCGTTCGAAGTGATCACGCCGAGCGGATTCGCGCCCGGATCGATCACCTGCCACTGGAAGTAGAGGTCACGGCCGACGAAGTTCGGGTTACTCGGCACGTTGATCGAGAAGGAGGCCTCGCCCAGCGTGTTGGTGAAGGTCGGGAAGATGTAGTTTCGCGACTGGTACAAGAACGACCCAGTCGCTCCGAAAGCGCCCAAGTCGAAAGGCAGCGCGCGATTGCCCCACTGCGTTCTCGAGAAACCCATCATCAGAACCGCGGTGGTGTTGGCGCGCGCGTCTTCGAGCGTCACCGAGAAGGATTGTCCGATCACCGGCGTACCGGCGTTGCCGATCTCAGCGCGCATCGCGTTGGTGCCGAAGGCGCCGGTGCCGAACTCGATGAAGAAGGGCGGAGTCGGCGGCGGCTCGAAGAAGGCTCCGGCCGGCATGTCGGTCAGACACACGGCGAACGTGCCATCCGGATCCCAAGAGTGCAGAATCAAGGACTCGCCAACGTCCATCGCGTCGCCGTCGTTGTTGGCGTCCTTCAAGAACTCGATGGTGTCGCGTATGAAGGCGGTGGTTCCCGGAGGGCCTGCGTTGTGCCACGCGCTGAAGCCGCCATCGTTTGCGGTGCCGCCCCAAACGCTGTTCGGGTTGTACAAGTGCGGGCTGTTGGGGCCGTCGTAATAGAGCGTGACTTCGCCGGCGTCGTTGATGTCGCCGTCGTCGTTCAGGTCCACGCCGCGATAAACCAGCGCGGCGGCGGGAGCGCAAGTGATCGGCGACACGGTGGTCGCCATGTAAAAGGCGTCACGGCCGCCGGGGCCTTCGCCGTAGCCCACGTCGAGGATTTCGAGCGAGGTGTAGATGCCGGGACCGCTGGAGGAGACGCAGCCGCCTTCGAGCAGCGCGCCGGACAGCACGTCGGCGTTCACGTCGAGGCCGTTGACGGCGGTGTTCTTGACCAAATTGCAGAAGTTCCAGGCTTCGCCGGCGTCCATCGCGTCGCCGTCCGTGTTGAGGTCCTTGAACGCGATCAGCGCGCGCATCTGCTGCTCGAAACCAATCACCACTCCGGAAGAGCTGACCATCAGTGCCTCGAAGTCGGTCATGCCGATCACCACCGGGCCGCCGCTCTCGGCGAGGGTTTGGGTCAGGGTTCCGTCCACCCACAAGCTGGATTCACCCGCATCCTGCGCGTCACCGTCGAGGTTCAGATCCTCGTAGCGGTGGATGCCGCTCGGGAAAGTCGGCGCGCCGGTCCAGATGTCGTCGCTCACGTACATCACGTGCGTGCCCGGCACGAAGTCGAGGCTGTCCGGACTGGTGTTGCCGACGCCGAAAGCCGCGCGCGTGTCCACCCACACCGTGATCTCGCCGGCGTCGTTGCAGTCGCCGTCGCCGTTGAGGTCTTCGAGCCGGATCACGTTGTCCGTTGCGACCGCATACACGGCCCGCTTGTTGCCCGGATCGACGTGGAAGACCATGTCTTCGACGAAGTTCACGAGGCTCTGCGCGTCGAAGCCGAAGGAGATGCGCTCGAGCGCGGTGGTGGCGAACACGCCGTCACCATCCGCATCGAACAAACGGTTGATTCCGAAATCAGCCGGGACGGCTCCGGGGGTGCCGTTGTAAGTGACCATGTCCGAATTCACGCTCTGCGCAAGAGCGGGCGCGGCGGTCAGTGCGACGGCCAGAAGAGGGAGGAAGCGACGCATGGGGCAACATTATATCCCTCCGCGTGAAGTCTTTGCGCGGAACGGAAGGATCTTGCTCAGTCGTGGCCGTGACCCTGGTGCGCG
Organism: Planctomycetota bacterium; assembly: GCA_027623585.1. Lineage (GTDB taxonomy): Bacteria > Planctomycetota > UBA1135 > UBA1135 > UBA1135 > JAQBVK01. The sequence goes on along the minus strand of JAQBVK010000001.1, from coordinate 420 downwards.
TCGGGCGCCAGTCCTGCGCCGCTGTCCAGAGCGCGGAGTAACTCCAGCGCCGCCGGCTGGGAAGGCTCGCTCGCCAAGACTTCCTCCAGCAACGTTCGCGCCTCGTCTTCGTCCAGCATCTCGGCCGCGGCGCGAGCCAACGCCAGCGTGATGCCGGTGTCTCGCCAACCCAATTCGGTCCGCAAGGGACCTAAGAACTCTTCCGCCAACTCGACCTCGCGCTTGGCGGCGAGAGTGCCGGCGGCGTCGCTCCAAATCGCGCGCATCCAAGCCGAGTCCGGGTGGGCGCGCGCCAAGCGCAGCAACTCATCCAGGGCTTCGCGGCTGATTTCGATCGCATCTGCGCCGGGCGTCAAATAGGTGTCGTGCGCCGAGTACTCCTGCGCCGCGTAGTGCAGAGCGTAAGCGCGCAGCAGCGTC
>JAQBVK010000179.1 GCA_027623585.1 Planctomycetota bacterium | reverse complement strand
TCCGGCGACGCTGAGACCGGCCGCGAGGACCGCGTCCGGGACGGAATGACTTGTTCAGCGCTGCCTTAGGGTCCGCGCCAAACACGCAGTCGGCGATGCGGCTCAGCGATCGGATAGCCGCCAAGCGCCTGCCAGCTCGCCGGCCACTCCAGAGTGCCTCGCCCTTGCCAGTCGTCCAAGTCGAGTTCGATGATGGACTCCTCAGGCAGGTTCTCGACCAACTCGGCACCGACTCGCCTAACCGCTTCACCGGATTCAGCAGATTCGGTGGTCAGCCGCGGCGCCTCCTGGAGAGTGCGCGGGTCGAGCCCCGCGGAGAAGTGCACGCGCGCGCGCTGGCCCGGTCGTGAAGAGAAGCGCATCACGCCGCCATCTGCGAGATCAAGCATGTGCACCACGCCCGCGGCGATGGGGAAGCCGGTAAGCGCCGCCGCTTCTCCGATGTCGAGCGTGCGAATCTCCAGAATGACGGCGCCACGGAGCAATGATCCGTCCTCGGCAGCCAGAGCCTGGAAGCTCGGAACTCCCGCGAGTTCGAGGCGCAAGCTTCGGCCGGGCGGAAGCGCTCCGTCCAAGAGGTCCGCCGTGCGCGGCAAGCGCGGACGCAGCCGCAACAAGCTGCCTTGAGCATCGAGTTCGAAGCCACCGCGCAGGCGACCTTCTTCATCCACGACGCGGATCGCAGAAGGACGCACCGGGAGCCGAAGGTGCGCGTCGAAGCGAATCAGCAGGTCTTGGTCGAGCGCCAGGGGGCGGCCATCCCGCCCACTCCAGTCAATCACCGACAGCACGCGCGGCTTCGGCGTCGACGGTTGACAGGCCACCGCCCCCACCACTGCGGCGAACGCAGCAACGAGGGCGGCAGTGCGAATGAGCCTTACCAGGCGAACGGCAGCTTCAGGTAATCGAGCACCGGAATCTCAGCCTCGAGCACCAAGCCCGTGGCTCCGGAATCCAGGTCGAAGGTCAGGCGCCAGCGAATGAACCGCATACCCTTGAGCGTGGCCAGCGTGGTGGCGCCATCGCCCGTCCAGGGCGTCAAGGACGCCGGATCGAGGGTGTTGGTCCCGACCAAGGCATCCGCGCCTTGGAACTGGAAGCGCACGTTGGTGTTCGAAGGAAGGCGATCCTTCACGTCGGAGGTGTTGATCCGGAAGTACTTCGAGCGCACCGCCCAATTGAGCGAAGCGAGCGCCGTCATCGGGCCGTCCGCGACACGCGTGGTCAGGGTCATCCGGTTGCTCGCGGAGTCGTAGCCAGCAGCCACGATCTCGAAGGCCTTCGGAACCGGCAGTTGCGTGGTGTTCGGCACGACGTCGAAGCCGATCATCAAGGCAGGGTTCACCCGATGCAGCTCGGCGAAGGAGGTGGAGGCCGAGGACAGCACCACTTCGTAAGCCGTGAAGGCAGCAGTTCCTGCGCCTCCGTCCGACGCGATCGCCGCTCCGTCCGCCACGCGGTCTCCGGATTGATCCGCGATGCCGGTGGCTCCGGCGACGCCGGCGAATCCGCCAACGACGTGCGCGAAGTCCGGGAAGGGCCCGGTGCCGTTGGCCGGATTGCGCTGGTCCGCGAGACCGGTGTCGATCCAGATGCTCTGCGCCATCGTCTGCGGCGAGAAGAACGACACCAATCCGAAGGGCTGCGGCTCGCCGTAGAGTCCGAGCAATGCGTCCAAACGGTCGGAGATCACCGGGTTCGCTGGATTCACCGCGTTCATGTACGACTTGAACTGCGCGTCGACGTTGGCGGCGAAAGTGATGTCGTTGACCGGATCCGGTACGTGGATCTGGACCAGCCCACTCGCGCCTGCGCCGCCTCGGCCCACCATGTAGGTGCTATTGCCGTCGCGCGTTCCAGGCGCGCCAACCAACGGAATGTTGAGCTTGGCGCCGGCCCAACCACGACGGCCGCCCACGGCTTGGACGATGTCCGCCGCGACGAGGTTGTTGAAGAAGGTGCCCGGGTTGTTCGGATTACCCGCCGTTCCCACTGCGATCGTGGACAGATCGAGTCCCGTGGCGGATTGCAGGATGATGTGGCCGCCGGAGCCGCCGCCGCTTCCGGAGATCTGGGTGATGGTTCCGTTGGACCCGGATTCATCCGTGGATTCTCCGGAACTGCCGGAGCCGCCGATCGCCTTCACGCGTCCAGCCGGTCCGAAACCGATCACGCCCACCGCGTGGATCTGCACCTGCCCGCCGCCGCCGCCACCCGGGGCGCCGCGCCAGTAACTGCGCGTCGTGCCGAACGGGAACAGCAGGTCGGGGAAGAACATCGGCAAGGGCTCGAGGTTGCCGTCCGGCGGCACCGTGAGATCGAGGCGCTCGACGGTTTGCACGTCGCCGCTCGCCCCGCCACCGGCACCGGCCCAAGGGGTCAACAATTCACCTTCGATCAACTCAGGAGCCACGCCAGGTGTGCCGTCCCAGAAGAATCGGTTGCCGTAGAAGTTGTTGCTCGGATTGGTGTCGCTGAACACCGAAGCTCCACCGGCTCCCGGATCGGGGCCGAAGGTCGGGTTGCCGAACAGGAAGGGCGGCGTCAGTCCTGAAGTCCACACCGGATCCCAGTCGATGTCTGCCGAGGCTGCCAAGATGCCGGCATCCGTGTCCTGCTGGATGTCCTCCATGCCGTACGCAGCTTGTGGGTTGTTCGCGAGCACGCCCGGGTTCGGCGTGATCACGCCCCCGCGGTTGGTCCCGCGGAGTCCGCCCTCCGCGCCGACGAACAGAGCGTTGGCGTCGACGGTGCCGTTGAAGACGGTGTGGCGGTCCGCACGTAGATCCGGTCCCACGTTGTCAAAGTCGGTGGGGACTTGGCCGCCCGCCCACTTGTTCCAGAAGATCGCATCGGTGCGTAAGGGGCTGAAGCCGCCGCCGCCGCCGCCACCCGCCAGGAAGAACTCGATGTCCTCGAGGCCGAGACCGTTCGACTGCTGGATCGCACCTTCGCCGCCTTGACCGCCGAGTCCGGTGCCCGAGCCGAAGGGGCCCTGACCGCTCGAACCGCGCGGAGTGTAGTCGTCGATGACCTGCGAGGACATTCCGCCGGGACCGCCTCCGAGCACGCCAAGCGCGCCCGGCACCGCGAGCTCAGGGTGGAAGTGTCCGCCGTCCGGCACCTGGGCGTTGAATCCGTTGGCATCCAAAGTGCCGAGGAACAGCACCGTGCCCGACGCGTAAAGGATGAAGGGATTCGCGCCGCGCAGACGCAGCGTGGCGCCGGCTTCGATCTTGAAATCGTTCACCTGCATCACGCCTTTGTTGCAGGTGTAGGTGCGGCCGAAGCCGTCCGTGACCTGGCTGATGCCGCTGGTGTCGATCTCGAGATAAGCCTGCGCAGCGGTGACGGTGAAGTCGTCGTCCCCAGGGAGCGTGGCTCCGCCGTAGGTGAACACCGCCCGGATGCCGTCCGGTTCGACCAGAGCAGGAGGCTGCGGCAGGTCGGCGCCGGCGTCGATCAGGGTGGAGGTCAGGAAACTGTCCCGCAGCTCGTCGAGGAACACGTCGTCCTCGTCGAAACTGGGCAAGGAAGTCAGATCAGTCAGGTTGGGCGCCACGAAGGCGTCGCTGGTCGTGATCGAACTGTTCTCGGCGCCGCCGAGATCGAGGAAACCGGTGCCCATCACCAGCCGTAGGCCGCGGCCCGGGAGCAACACGCCCGTGATCTCGAACAGCAGCGCGGCATCGTTCGAGCAATTGGTCTGCACGATCCAGCGGCCGGGCACCACGTTCCCGCTGATCGGGAAGGTGCCGCCCAGGTTCGCGTACTGCACGAACAGATTGGTGACGTTCAAGCTGCTCGGCGAGGCGTCGAAGGATTGGTTGAATCGCACCGCCACGAACAAGCGATCCTGCGTGAACAGGTTCAGCGTGTTCGGCCAGGTGATCTCCTCGATCCGCATCGGTCCGTTCACGGTGTCCGCGAACAGCGGCTCCGAAGGCGGGGTCGGCGTGAGGAAGTCGCGCGTCAGACCCACCGCGAGCGTCTTACCGGAGGTGTCTCGCAGCACCGTGGTCGACGACCGCTGCGTCGGCAGCGACAACTGGTAATTGAAGCCGCCGGGACGGAAGGATCCGTTGTCGTTCGTGCTGTTGGTCGGGCAAACCGGCCGGAACACGATCGAACGATTCAAATTGCCGTCCGGGTCCGGACCGAGCTCGAAGAATCCAGTGACCGGATTCGGGTTCCCTGGATCCAAGGAGCGCAGCACGAACGCGGAGAAGGTGACGGAACCCGGATCGATCTCGTTGTTGAAGACGACCTGGATCGGGCGGTTCAGCGCCCAGACGTCACCGTCGCTCAGGTTCGAGGTCAGCGCCTTGAACTCCCCGTTGGTGGCGGGGCTCGACTTACAGGCAATGCCCGGAAGCGCGGCAAGGGCCAGCGCGAGAAGGATTCTGAACGAGAGTCTCATGGTCACTGGACGTTCCAGGCGAAGCCGAGTGCGTCGAGCACCGGGTCGAGATCCTGGCTGATGTTCGAGACGAAAGTGATCCGCACTTGGATGAAGTCTTTGCCGCCGGTGATCAGGTCGGTCACGCTCGTGGACCACGACGTCAAGCCGGAGATCGTCGAGCAAGTACCGATGTAATCGCCGTAGGCGTCGAAGTCAGACATCCGAGTGAGCGGGTCATCGCAGTTCGTCGTCGTGATGTTATCCGCTCCGCGGAGTTCCACGATGACCTGGGTGCCGGCGAGCTGGACCGAAGGCACGGGCTCCACCGTCAGCGGACTCATGCTGGCGAGCGAGCCGCCAAGGCCGAACCAGTGGGTGTGGACGCGGCTGATCTTGGTCACGAAGTCGGCCATGCCCCAGTAGAGCTCCGGGCCGTGGTTCTTCGAGACTCCCCCGTTGGAGGTGTTGTAACCACCCGTCGGGGCAGTTCCTTCCGGCGGCAGGTCCGGGCGCACCAAGTGCCAGACGTTCTGACCGTCCCGTCCGCCTGAGGAGACAATTCGGAACGCAGGAAGCGCCGACGATCCCACCATGATCTGAACCTGGAAACCGTTGAAGCCGAACTCCTGTCCGCGCGGATAGCAGCGGTAGCGCATCAGCAACGGGAGCGCGATGCTCGGAATCTTGCCGGTGGGGTACACCAAGGGCTGTCCGAGGACTTCGGGCGGCGCGCCGAGCGCCGAACCACCGGTCTTGTTCCCGCCTTCCAAGACCGCGCCGTCGGGTTTCGGGTAGGTGGTGTCGCGGTAGGTGTAGGTGGACGCGAAGTCCGGCCACGGCATCATGAAATTGCTGCCCGCGTTCAGGTATTTGTTGACGTTCTGAATGCGGTAGTCCCGGTCGAACACAATCAACTCGTCCTTCGGATCCGGCGCGTAGTTGAAGGCGAAGATGTTGGCGTCGAAAGGATCGACCGAGAGCCGGCGCATTCCGGAGTTCGGCCAGCGCGGATACCCGGAGCCGGCGTCGATGATGTCGTCCGG
>JAQBVK010000178.1 GCA_027623585.1 Planctomycetota bacterium | reverse complement strand
AAGGTCGCGACGGCGGCTCCGCACAACCAGCGGGCGTCCCGACGGCGCTCACGCGGAACGAGCAGGAAGGCCGCCGCCAGCGCGGGGACGGGTTCCCATGAGAAGGCCGTCGCCATGACGGCGAACGCGATCGCGAGCCGCATGCGCTGCTCGAAGAAGAATGCAAGCGCCCACATTCCGGCGGCTAGGGCGGCGTGGAGGTGGATCAACTTCAGTCCGAACAGCACTTGATGCGGCACGGCGAGCCAAACCAGCGCGGCGATCCATCCCTGCGCGCCGCACGCCGCCGCCATGCGCCATGCGCCGGCGGCGCCAGCGAGCAGCACCAGGCTCATCAGTGCGCGCGCGGAACCCTCGCTCCATCCGAACACCGCGTTCCACCAGCGCACCATGATCGGGAACAGAGGTGGCCAATGGTTGTAGGCGTCAGGGCGTAGGCCTTGCGGTGGAAGATTCTGGACCGGAAGGAAGCCGCGACGAAGCACGCCTTCCCGCGCGAAGTCGAGCGCCATGATCTCGTGGTGGGCTTCGACCCAGCCGTGCGGATTGTTGAAGGGTTCCGTCCACGAGTCGAAGCGCGCCGCCGGCGCCAGGGCGACGGCGAGCAGGAGCGCCAGCGCAATCAGAGTGCGCGTCAGCTCTTGGCGGGGAAGGCTGAGCGCATCCATGGAAGATCGACTGTCAAGAGCAGCAGCACCAACAATGCGGAGAGGAGTCCGGTAATCACCAGCGAGCCGTGCCGCCACAACCGCTCGGGCGCGGCAACGGCGCTGTTTGGGCGGAACGCCAACCGCATGTAGATCGTCATCAGCAAGCTGATCGCCGGGAACGCCAAGATGAGTTCGAGCCGATAGCGCGCGACAAAGAAGCCGAGGAAAAGCATCGCGAGACCGGCGTAGAAGGTGGCGCCTACCAGGAGAAGTTCTTCGCTGTAGACCTTGAAGCTCTTGCGGTACGCCGCGGCGCGCGCGCTGTCGGCGATCGTGCGGTACTCGGCGTAGCGCTTCAGGTCCATGAAGTAGCAGCCGATCATCCAATACGACAGGACCAGCGAGAGCGGCGGGAAGGCGTCGGGTTCGACCAGGTACCAACCAGCGAGCAGGCGCAACGGATTGTTGATCGATTCGGAGATGACGTCGAGCCAAGCCACGTCCTTGCTCCGCAGGGGCGGCACGTTGTAGACCAGCCCCATAACCCACAAGGCGGCCAGGCTGCCGGCGAACCACTGGTCGATGAGGAAGGCGCCGCCGATGCCGGCCGCTCCCATCAGCAGCCACTGCGCGTAGGCCAGCGGAATCGACACCTTGCCTGCCGGGACCGGACGATGGCACTTGATCGGATGGTGCCGGTCGGTCGGCGCGTCGAGGACTTCGTTGATCACGTAGTTGCTCGACGCGACGAGGCCGATGAGCAGGAATCCGACGAGCACGGTCAGTAGATCGAACTCCGCGTCGTGCAACAGCACCGCGAGCACGACGCCCGGCAGCACGAAGACATTCTTGATCCAATGGTCGAACCGGCAGATCTTCAGATGACCGGCGATGGTGAAGCGAGAGCTGGTGAAGCCCGCGTCATCCATCTGCATACCCCAGTTGAGCCAAGGTCCGCTGCATTCGCTCTCCCACCCCGGCTTCGAGCTCCGGGCGCTCGGCGAGCACGGAGCCCTCCACCATGCTTTGCAACTCAGCGAGGAGTTCTGACGCGATTTCCGGGTGCTGAGCCTCGACGTCGCGCGCCTCTCCGGCGGGCGCCGCGAGGTCCCAAAGCGCGACCGCACGATAGGCGCCGTGGAATTGGTCGCTCTCGGCGAAGAGTTTCCAGCGATCCGTGCGGAGCGAAGCGCGTTTCCCCCAGACTTGCAGGCTGTGACCAGGCGGCAGCGACGGAGAACCCTTCGACAGAACGGCGGCTGCCCCTTCATGAATCAGGCGCTTGGCCAGGAAGCGCGCAACGTCCTCGAGCCGCAACGGAAGATCCCCGGCGGCGAGGTCGGGAATACCGTGAATGATCAGCGGTAGCCGCAGCAACTCCTCGTAGAGCGAATTGGAGTGGCCGAGCAATCCGTGCTCGAACAGATGCTCGCCGTGATCGGAAGTCAGCACGATCCAAAGCGGCCGGGCTCCGGCGGCACTGCGCGCTTCCGCGATCAGGAGTTCCAACTGGGAATCGAGGAAAAGAATCTCTTCGTCGTAGAGCTTCGCAATCGCGTCGGCGTGCCTCGCGATTTCGGGAGCGCCGCTAGCGGCGCGCTGCAGGATAGAGTCTCGATAGAGATGGAATTGCTCCGTGCTGGAGGTTGGGATCCCGCGCAACTCGGATTCCGCAGACCAAGTACCGCGGGTTTCCTGCGGTGGGTCGTACGGATGATGGGGGTCCATGAAGTGCGCGAACAGGAACCACGGGCACGGATCCTGCGCCATCTCGCCGAGCAGCGAGCGGCAGCGGCGCAGAGTGTCGTCGGCGGTCGGCTGCAGCCACTTCGGCGTCATGTGCACGCGCCACTCGATCTGCCGCAGCCAAAGGCCCGCCAGCGCTGGCATGCGCTCGAGCCAATGCCAGCGGCTGCCGAAGCGGCGCACCCCGAAGAAGGCGCCGGATGCGTTCGAATCGACGCGCGATACGTCCCCGTAGCACTCGAAACCGCGCGCAAAGCCGCCTTGAGAACGGATCACCGGATTCGAGATCACGCCTCCGGTGCGCCAGCCGGCTTCGAATACGAGTTCCGCGAGAGTCGGCACGTCGGGAGGAATGGTCCAGCCGTTCGCGATCACTCCGCTGCGGAGAAGGTGCGAGCCCGTCAGCATCGACGCATGCGCGGGACCGGTTTGGTTGCTGGTGGAGATCGTGGTGGCGCGTACTCCCTCAGCGGCGAGCCGGTCGAGAAAGGGAGTGACCGCGCGGCCTTCGCGCACGGCGCCGACGCGATCTCCGCGCAGCGTGTCCACCGAGATCAGCAGGACGCACGGCGCGTCGGCAGCCGGTGCCGAGCCGTCGCCCCGCTCCGGCAAACTCGGCGTGATCGCCGAGATCGCGACGGCTTCGAACGGAGACAGTGCGTGCACCAAGCCGAAGCCGAGCACGGCGAAGATCGCGCTCACGCGCAGATCCGGCGTCGGCAACTTGCGCGCCAGCAGCACCGGAGCCGCGCAGATCAGACCGAAGAGCAGCGCCCCCCAGACTCCGCGCGACGACAAGAGCTTCGCGGATGCGGGCATCAAGGCCAGCGCAAGGCCGATCCCCCAGGCGCGCTGAGCGCCGGTCGGCGCGATCCATCCGAGGACTCGGCGCGAACCGACGAGTTCAGTTAGCGCGAGTGCGATGGCGGCCGGGAGCACCATCCAGAATGCCAGTGATCCCTCGAGCGCGACCGACCACAGCCCGACCCCCCAGCCACTTCCCTGCGGAGAATAAGTGAAGGACTCGATCCAGGCCGCGACCACGGAAGCACCGCAGACGATGCTAAGCGCGCGAAGCGCGGCCTTGGGCCGGGGGTCGTCATCCAACCGCATCGGTGAACCCTACCTTGGACCTCTCCGAAAGTAACCTCATTCCTCTGTGTAACCGAGCTGCGCGAGCCGAACGCGCGACGCTTCGTCCACTCCCTCTTCATCCGCGGCGCGCGGCGCCACCGAGGAATTTCGCACCGCCTCGTTCAAGCGATGGAGCAGAGCGGCCGCAGCCTCTGCCTGTTCGGCGATAACGTTCGCGGCCTCTCCGCCTGGAGACTGCAGATCCCAGAGCGCGAGCGCGGCGTACTCGCCGCGAAACTCCACGGCGCTGGCGAACAATTTCCAGCGCGCATCCGTGATCGAGGCTTTGTCATCCCAGATCTGCACGCTCTCTCCGTCGTGAAAGCTGGGAGAGGCTTCCGCCAGAACGTCAGCAGCCCGTTCGGAGATCAGCAAGCGAGCGAGCAGGCGCGGGACATCTTCCAGCCGCTGAGGGATCTGATCCGGATCGAGCGCCGGCAAGCCGTGCAGGATCAGCGGCACTTGCACCAACTCCTCGTAGAGAGAGTTGGAGTGTCCGAGCTTGCCGTGCTCCAGGAAGTGCTCCCCGTGATCCGACGTCATCACGATCCAGAGTTCGCGCTCGCCGGCGGCGATGCGCGCGGCTTCCACCAAGTCGCGGATCCGGGAGTCGACGAACGCCACCTCCTCGTCGTAAAGCCGCGCCATCGATTCGATTTCGCGGAGCGCTGCGGCTTCGCCCGCCCGCGCGCGCTGCAGCAGTCTTGCGCGCCGTCGTGCGAAGGCGTCGGCGGCGTGGGTCGGCACGCCGGCGGTCGCAGCGGCGGAACTCCAGCGGCCGCGCGTCTCCGGAGGCGGCTCATAGGGATAGTGAGCATCCATGAAGTGCGTGAATAGGAACCACGCATCGCCGGCCTCGTGCATCTCGGCGAGCAAACTCGTGCTGCGCTGCAGCGCCTGATCGGCGTTCGGCATCAGTCCCCGCGCCGTCATCGGCAGTTTCCATTCCAAATGCTTCATCCACGACCGTGCCAACCGGTAGTCGCGGGAGAGCCAGGCCCAGCGGCTGCTGCGGCGCGAGAGGCCGAAGAAGGAAAGTTCCCAGGGCGCGGATCGCTCGTAGACATCGCCATAGCACTCGAAGCCGCGCGCATAGCCGCGGGTGGCGGCGATCACCGGATTTGAAACGACCGCGCCGGTGCGCCAACCCGCTGCTTGCAGGAGTTCGGCGAGCGTCGGCAGCGAAGCGGGCAACTTCCAATGATTGCTGATCACGCCGTGGCGCAAGCCGTTGGCGCCGGTCAGCATCGCAGCGTGTCCGGGTCCGGTTTCGTTGCCGGCGGAACGGCAAGCCGTCGCGATGCCTTCCTTGCCCAACGAATCGAGGAAGGGAGTCACCGGCAGTCCGTCGCGGATCGCGCCGACCCGATCACGGCGCAGCGTGTCGACTGAAATCAGCAGCACGCAGGGCTGCATCGAAGAGTGCACGCTCGTCGACGCGTGCGCCGGCAGCCGCGGAGCCGGCGCGGGTGCGGTCGGTGAGGAGAACCAGGACAAGGCGTGGGCGAGTACCGCCCCGAGGAGCGTGAAGCCAAGCGCGATCCGCGGCGAGGCGGCCGGAATCCACCGTGCGAGCAGCAAAGGGACCGCGCAAAGCAGGACCAGCGCAGCCGCGCCGAGTAGCCCTCGGCTTCCGAGCGCGCGAAGGAGAAACGGCGTCGCAGCCCAAGCTAGGCCGATCGCAGTGGCGCGGCGCTCCGCCGTGGGCGCCCACTGCGCCAACAAAGTCCGCGGAAGCGCGCACTCCCCGGCAGCCGCGAGTGCTGCGACCGGGAGCGCGAAGAACAACGCGAGCGAGCCTTCGAGCGCCAGCGACCACAAGGTCTGCAACCAGTGAGTCGCCGTGGAATAGGCCAGGGCTTCCAGCCATCCGCCCGCCACGCAGATCCCGCACACCAGACCGAAAGCGCGAGCCGCCGACCGAGC
>JAQBVK010000177.1 GCA_027623585.1 Planctomycetota bacterium | reverse complement strand
CCGCAGGACCGCCCAGCCCCCTTCGGCAAGCTGCGGTGCAAGCCTTGCTGCTGCTCGTGCCCGACGAGGAAACCGTCGCGCTCGCTGCCGCCCTCGCGCCCGAGGAAGGCGAACTCGCTGGCCTCGGGGACATGTTGATCGCGCTCACAGCGCGCTCCTTGCCTGCCCAATTCGCGCTACCGACCTCGATTTTCGACACAGCGCCGACGGGACTGCAGCGTGATCTCGCGCGCTTCCTCCTCGCGCATCCCTCTGAAGACGCGCAGACCTTCCTCGTGGAGCGCGCGCTCGACCCGGCGCGCCCGCGCCAGGAACGCGGCCTCTTCCTCGCCGCCTTCGAGGCCGGCGCCAAGCTCTTTCGTTTCCGCGACGGCGAACGCGCCATGGAGCAATACCTCGTCACTGCGCCGCGCTCCGAGTCCAGCGAGGACGTCGCCTGGACCTTGATGCGGCTCGCGCACCGCCAAAGGCTTCTTGCTCGACGAGGTCGAGCGCGAAGCCCGCGAGAATCCCCAGTCCTACCGCTCACAACTCGCACTCGCGCGCCGCCAAGTGGACGTCGGCGATCACTCCGACGCCTTCAAGAACTACAAGAAGACCTTCGACTCGCTGGAGGGCACCGCCTTTGAGCGCTCGATCAGCAGCGACGACTTCGTGTGGGCCGCGCGCGCCGCCGCCGGCTCGCGCCGCTCGAAGGAGTCCGGGCAATGGCTGGAAGACTCCGGCCTGAATCCCGTCGAACTGGCCAAATACAAAGATCAGCCCGAATTCTCGACCTTCCTCGACAAACAGCCCTTCAAGCGGCTGTTCGGGCTGTAGCCGGAGTGCCCTTGCCGCCGATAGGCGAGCAGGCGACAATCTCCCGCCCTTGCCGTCGGCAAGTCGTTTTGAACCGTGCATAAGGCCGCCCCGCTCCAGGCTGAGAAATCGCTTCTCGGCCCCTGCCACTGGAAGATCACCCTGCGCGTGCCCAGCGCGCGGATCGCCGAGGAATTCGACCACGCCTATCGGCGTGCCGCCTCCAGCCTCAAGGTCCCCGGCTTCCGCCCCGGCAAGGTGCCGGCGCACATGGCCCGCCAGATCTTGGGCGACTCCGCACTCGAACACGCGCGCGAGCACCTGTTCGAACACGTGATCAGCGACGCCATCCGCGCCGCCGGCCTGCACAACGAAGTGCTGCGCGTGATGGGTTTCGATCCCAAGACGCAGGAAGTAGACGAGCAGAAAGACCTCGACCTCGAATTCGAAGTCGAGACCTTGCCCGAAGTCGTGCTGCCCGACTGGAGCGCCATTCAAGTTGAGCGCCAGGACGCGCGCGCGAGTGCCGACCAGATCGAGGAAGGGCTGCGTTCACTCGGCGGCAATCATCCGCGCTTCGATCCTGCCGAAGGCGCGGCCGTGGGCGACGAACATCTCGCGGTCGCCGACCTGATCTACGCGCTCGACGGCCAGGACGGTCCCGAAGCGAAGGATCTCAAGGTCGGGCCGGGCGCGCCGCTCTACGGTTGCGACGAGCAGGCCTGGGAAGCCGCGGTGCGCGGACGCAAAGCCGGCGACACTTTCAGCGTCGAGGTCGACTTCCACGAGGGCTTCTCCGAAGCCGCGTGGGTCGGCAAGCGCGGCACCGCCAACGTCACCGTCAAGAGCGTGGTGACCCCGCGCGTGGCCACGCCTACAGAACTCGCGGAAGAGCTCAAGCTTCCGAATGAGGAAGAGTTGCGCGAGCGCTTAGGCACGCAGATCGGCCGCGAGAACGCGCGCCGGGAGCGCGAGCGCCTAGCGCAAGAGATCTTGAAGAAGGTGCTCGAGCTGCAACCCTTCGAACTGCCCGCGCGCATGATCGACGAAGAGTCGGAGGCCGCGATCGGCCGCCGCGTCGAACAGATGAAGCAGCAGGGGGCCACCGAGGAGCAGGCCGCCCAAGCGGCCGACGAGAATCGCGCCGAGATGCGCGCCGCCTCTGAGGAACGCCTGAAGCAGTGGTTCGTGATCCGCAAGGTCGCCCAGACCGAGAAGGTCCGCGTAAGCGAGAACGAACTCGACGGCGCCGTTCGCGCGCTGGCCTTGCGCCAGAACGTGGATCCGGCCGAGTTGCGCCGCTGGTTCAAGGAGGAAGGCCGCATCGACCAGCTCCGCGCAGACATTCTTCAGGAGAAAGTGCGCGCGCACCTCGTGGAGACCGTGGCCCGCCAGCCGGAAGCCGCGCCCCTCTCCTGAACGCTTGAGTCACCCCGTCTGCGGGGCTAGAAAGACCGACCCGATGAGCGACCTCAACCTGCCCGCCCAAGGATTCTCCATCCCCTACGTCATCGAGAAGACCGGACGGGGGGAACGGGTCTACGACCTCTACAGCCGTCTGCTCGAGGACCGCATCGTGTTCCTCGGCACGGGCATCGACGACATGGTGGCCAACGTGGTGGTCGCCCAACTGCTGTTCCTGGCCAAGCAGAACAAGGCGCAGGACATCCAGATGTACATCAACTCGCCGGGCGGTTCGGTCACGGCGGGCCTCGCGATCTACGACACCATGCAGTACATCGATTGCAACGTCGCGACCTACTGCATCGGCCAATGCGCCTCGATGGGCGCGGTGCTGCTTGCGGGCGGCACTCATGGCAAGCGCTACATCCTTCCCAACTCGCGGGTGATGATTCACCAGCCTTGGGGCGGCACGCAGGGCACGGCCTCCGACATGGAGATCCAGGTGCGCGAGATCCTGCAGTTGAAGGTGCGCCTCAACGAGATCCTGGCGCACCACAGCGGCCAGTCGCTCAAGGCGATCGAGAAGGCCACCGACCGGGATAAATTCCTCTCCGCAGAGGAGTCGAAGAGCTTCGGCCTCGTGGACGAGATCATCGGCGCGGTCAAGGCCTGAGCCCCCTGCCGGGCGCGTGCTTGATCGGGTACAATGAGAACCGGATGGCGCGAGGACCGGACCGTGGCGAGATTGAACGTTGCACCTTCTGCGAGAAGGTGCGCGGGCAGGTGGATTCGCTGATCGCGGGGCCGCCCGGGATCTACATCTGCAACGAGTGCATCGAGATTTGCAACTCGATCCTCCACGAAGAGGATCGACGCCTGCGGACGACCAAGCCCAAGGTCGACAAGTCCACGGCCGCCCCGGCTGGCATCGCGACGCCGCGCGAGATCGTCACCAGCCTGGACGAATACGTGTACGGCCAGGACCACGCCAAGCGCGTGCTCGCCTTGGCGGTGCACCAACACTACAAACGCCTCGACGCAGGGCGCCGCCTGCAGGCCAAGGGTGATGAGCCCTGGGCCGGCGTGGAGTTGGAAAAATCCAACGTGCTGCTGGTCGGTCCCACCGGTTCCGGCAAGACGCTGCTGGCGCGCACCCTCGCGCGCATGCTCGACGTGCCCTTCGCGATGGCCGACGCGACCACGCTGACCGAAGCCGGGTACGTCGGTGAGGACGTCGAGAACATCCTGCTGAAGCTGCTGCAGTCCTGCGACTTCGACGTCGCCAAGGCGCAGCGCGGCATCATCTACATCGACGAGATCGACAAGATCGCGCGCACCACCTCAAACGTCTCGATCACGCGCGACGTGAGCGGTGAAGGCGTGCAGCAAGCCTTGCTCAAGATCCTCGAGGGCACCGTCGCCAACGTGCCGCCGCAGGGTGGGCGCAAGCATCCGGAGCAAGCCTGCATTCAGCTCGACACGAGCGGAATCCTGTTCTTGTGCGGAGGAACCTTCACCGGCATCGATGACATCATCGGGCGCCGCATCGGGCGCGCGCGGATCGGTTTCCAAGCCGGTTCCGCCGACCTCGCCGAAGCCGAGCGCGACCTCGACGAACGGGATCGCCTGCTTGGCGAGCTCGACACCAAGGATCTGATCGAATTCGGCCTGATCCCCGAGTTCGTCGGCCGGCTGCCGATCCACGCCAAGGTGCGCGGTCTCGGCCCGGACGACCTGGCCCACATCTTGGTCGAGCCGAAGAACGCATTGGTGAAGCAATTCCAAGCCTTCTTCGCGATGGAAGGCCACGAGTTGAACTTCACCGACGAAGCGCTGCGCACGATTGCGGAGAAAGCCTTCTCCTGCGGCACCGGAGTGCGCGCGCTGCGCTCGATCCTCGAAGACGTTCTGCGCGACCTGATGTTCCAACTGCCCGAGTACGGCGCGCCGGGTCGCGGCTTCGTGATCACCGGCGAGATGGTGAAACTCGGCAGCGCGCGAGTGTTGCTCGAAGGCGGCGAAGAAAAGCGCCGGGAGCGGGCTTAGGAGCGGGCATGGCCCTCCTGACCGCCCTCCTCACCCCGCTCGCCTTCGCCGCTGCGCAGCAAACCGGGGATCCGCCCTTCACTTGCGCCTTGCCGCAGGGCTATTCGGCGTTCGCGCCGGTGTCCGGCAGGAGTGAAGCTTGGGAGTCGAAGACAGAAGCCGGTGATGCGCGTTTCCTGGTCGAACGCTTCCTGCTCGACGGCTACGGCGCGCATGCCGATTCGGTGCTGCGCGATCTGAAGCAGCGAGCCTGGGGCACGACAGCCCTGGAGGCCGAGGAAATCTCCTTCACGGCTTGGTCTGGCCAGTGGGGCGGCGTTCCGGAGATCGCCGGCCACACCGTGAACTACAAGAAGGAGGGCAAGCAGCCGGGCGCGGTCGTGGAGCGCGTGGCGGTGGTGGGCGAGCAGATGATCCATTTCTTGTGGGATGGTCCGGCTACGCGCATCGCCGAGGGCCTTGACACCGCCGACCGCTTCCGGATCCCGGACGTTTGGATCCCGGCTCCCGCGGTCGATCGTGATCTCCACCGCGGCCTTGCGCCCGGCAGCGAAGCGCTCGCGCTGCCGTGGGCGCTCGAAATCCGGCTCGATTTCGTGAGCCGCCGCGACCAAGGCGACCTCGACGTCGCGGTGCGCGCCAAGCCGGTTGCGGAAGGAGGAAGGATTCCCGCGCGCGCGGAGTGGAATCTTCCGCCCGGCGCGATCGACCTCGGCACGGATGAGGATGGATTCATCCGCTACCGCTTGTCGGCATCGGCGGATCCCAACCAGCCCTTGTTCGCGTGGAGCCTGCTCTACTCCCCGCAAGGCGATCTCGCCGCCTTCGATCCAATCTGGTTGGCGCTCCCGGCGGAGCCGCCGGGCCGCTGGTTGCCTCCGTCTTGGAGTCTGGAGGCTCGCCACCCGGGTCACGTCGAGTTACTCGGCCCCACCGAGTGGATGCACAAGCATGAACTCGAGGAGCAGGGCGCGCTTACGCAGGTCGGACCGGTGCCGGCGGGTCTTTGCTGGCCCTTCTTCGTAAGCGGGCGTTTTCAGAAACGGCAGCAATCGGGCACGACCTGGTACCTGCGCCTCGACGCCAAGGCGATCGTGCCGGATGAGGCGGTCGCCGCTCTGCATCGTCTCGTCAAGGCCGCCGATGCGTGGTTGGGAGTTCCCGGCGACGGCGCCTGGACCGTGGTGTCCTTTCCGCGAGCCGGTGATCGCGTGTTGCCCGGACTCTTCGTCCTCGACGAGGAACAAGAGTGGTTCGCGAAGA
>JAQBVK010000176.1 GCA_027623585.1 Planctomycetota bacterium | reverse complement strand
GGGGGGGGGGGGGGGAGGCCCCCTCCCCGGTCCCCCATTTCCCCCTCGCGGAGCCTCCTCCGCCACTCCCAAATCCACGCGAAGGCCTCCCTAAGCCTTTGTCGATAAATAACTTAGGGACGCAGGTCCAACAAGTTCCACGCCTCCGCCGAGGAGTTGTCGCAGACGCAACGCGCCGCCCGGCATCCGCACTTCTTGCCCCCCCACCGCGCCTTCTCGCCAGGCCGCCAAAGCCACCGCTACGGCTCCGCTCCCGCACGCCCGCGTCTCGCCCACGCCGCGTTCATGCACGCGCACCAGAGCTTGAGTGGCGCTGATTCGCTTCACCATTTCTACGTTTACGCCGTCCGGGAACAGCTCCAAATGAGCCTCGCAACGGGCGGCGAAAGCGTCGAGCGCAAAGCCGTCGAGTTCGTCCACCGCGAACACGGCGTGCGGATTCCAGAAGTCCACGGCGAGGCCGAAATGACCGTTCACGCACACTTCACGCATGCCGACCGCGTGCAGATCCCCGAGCGAGAGCGCGAACTCCTCGGGACGCGTGCGCCGCCACGGAATGCGTCGGTGGTCCATCACGAACACGCCTGCCGAGTCACCTGAAGCACAGGCTGCCACGCGCAAACCGTTCAGGCAGGTGCCGCCCGCGCTGCCATCGCGGTTCAAGATGCGCGCCGGGACGGCGCCGTCTGCAGCGGCTTCCCCGAGAATCAACAGCCCGTCGACGCCTGCTCTGCAGGCCTCGCGCGCAAAGGCGGACTGTTGCTCTTCCGCAACGCCGGCTTTGTGCAGGTCCTCTTCGAGCGCAAGGACGAAGCTGTTCCCGCAGCCCTCGCCGAAGCGCAACAGGACGCTCATGCCGTAGCGAGCTCCGCCTCTTCACGGCGCTTTTTCAATTCGCTGCGCATGAGCGCGATCGTGAGCGCGATCACCGTCAATGCGATCAAGGCTTGCAGCACTTGAGTGGCCCATTCCGGAACCTCGACGCCTTCCGTGCGGGTCACGGGAATGCGCTCATGCCAAGCGCCACCCGCGGGCAGCGCGCCGGGAGTGCGCTCGTCGTATTGAGTCTGAGCCTCGGTCAGAAACGCGGCAAAGGCGGCCGGATCGGGGTCGTAGCCCGGGAAAGTTCCCAGCAGCGCGTCGTCGCGCGGGTCAATCACGACGTAGTAAGGCTGCGCCGCCATGTCGAAGCGATCGACTTGGAAGTCCGCATTCCACTTTCCGAAAGGCGGCTTGTCCACCCACAGCTCGGCTCGCGCCATGCTCGCCATCAGCGGCGTCACCGAGTCTTGCGGGAAGATGTCGTACTCCATCTTGCGGCAGTTCACGCAGGTCACGCCGGTGAAGTCCACGAACAAGGGCCGCTTCTGCTCGAGCCCCATCTCGTAAGCGCGCGCGTAGTTCTCTTGCCAAGAGAGTCCGCCCGCTTTGATCACGCCGCCATCGGCCGCGATCACCTCGGCGCCGTAGTCGAAGGGCGGCAGATAGGCCTCGGCCCAGCCGCCGGCGTAGGCGATCTCGCTGCGATCCCACAAGCCCGGCGCGAAGAAGCCCGCCAAGGCCAGCGCGCCGATTCCGGTCAAGATGCGGCCCTTGCCAGGGCGCGTCCGCTCGAAGTCATGGTGCGTGCGGTAGAGGCCGAACATGTAGCCCGCCCAGAGCAACAGGAACACGATGGTCAGGGCCACCGCCACCGGCCAGGTCAGGACCTTCGCGTGGAAGTAGAGATCGGTGTTGCTGAAGAACTTGATCGCGGCAATGAGCTCGATGAAGCCCGCCGAAACCTTCACAACGTTCATCCAGCCGCCGGCTTGCGGCAGGGTCTTCAACCACGACGGGAAGAGGGCGAGGAAGAAGAAGGGCAGCGCGAACACCGTGCCGTAGACCAACATTCCGCCGAGCAGGTACACCAGGCCGAGGTTGAGACCTGCGGCAAAAATGGCGCCAACAAAGCCGACCGTGCAGGTGAAGGCCGTGATGCTGAACGCGATCGCCATCAGCATGACCGGCAGGTAGCCGCCTTTCTTGCGGCCTTCGGATTGCGTTTTCGAGGCGAAGTTCTGCAGGAAGCGCGGCGCTTGGATCTCGTAGAAGCCGAGCAGCGAGAGCGCCATCCAAACGAACAGCGCGCCGATGCCGAGGTTCACCCACGGGTTGGAGCCGATCGCGTTCGCGCCGGTCGGGCCAAGCAGCAAAGCCGCTCCCACTCCGATTCCGACGAAGGTGAAGATGATGCCTCCCGCGTAGGCGGTGGCGTTGCCGACCGGCGTGCCCTTGCCGTCTTCCGAGCGCTTGGTGAAGTAGGAAATGGTCACCGGGATCATCGGGAACACGCAAGGCGTCAGCAGCGTGAACAGACCGGCGCCCACCGCGAGCAGCAGGAAGGCGAAGAATCCGCTGTCTCCGATGCCGCCCGCGGACACCGTTCCGGCAGAGCCGCCGGCGGCCTCCTCGTTTCCGACCACGAAGGAGAAGTACTCGGGATCCAGACAGAACTCTTCATTGCAGGTCTGCCAGCGCACGAACACGTGCGCGCCGAATTCGTCTGGATCTCCCGTGATCTCGATCGGCACCTCGAACTCGACATCGCCTTCGAGCCAAAGATAGTCGGCTTCGAGGTCGCCGAAATATTCGCGCTTCTTGATCGGAGTGGCGGTGGTCTTCGGCTTGCCCGTCGCCACGAAGCCCTTCCCGACGATCTCCACGCGCACCGGTTGCCCCCACTCTTCGTCTTGATCCGGGTGGTAGACGTGCCAACCGCTCTCGACCTCGAGCGTGAACTTGAGCGTCGCCGTGTCGCCTTGGGTGAGCTTCTTCGGAAACTCGTAGGCATACTGCACATGGCCGGTCAAAGACTCGGCGGGTTGCTGCGCGCTCGCGGGCGCCGCGCCGCTCGCCGGCAGCACCTCGATCTCCAAAGGGAAGTTCTCCGTCGTCGGCGGCAGGCACATGCGGTCGTTGCACTCCATCCAAGTGACGGCGACTTCCACCGTGTGCACGCCCGGCTCCGCACTCACGCGCATGGGGACACGCAGTTCCGGAGAACCTTCCAGCCACAACTCCGTAATCGTCTTGCCCCCGATGGTGCTGATCTTGCGATGCGGCTCCGCACTGGTGCTGAGGCCGCCGTCCACCGCGAAATCCGCGGTTTTGATCGAGACCTCAGGCGGCAGGCCCATCCCGCTCACGTCGTTCGGGTGATAGATGTGCCAGCCTGGATCGATGCTGAAGCGCACAATGACCTCGGCCTGCGCGCCTTGCTCGACGGAAGGCGCCGAGAACTCCACCGAAGCCTGGGCGTGGCGAGCGCCCTGAGGGGCGGCGAGGGCAGCGAGAGCGAGCAGTAGGAAGGACATGGCAACTTGCGCGCGCGGCAGCCGCGCGGGATCTAGAATTCTACGCGCCAGAGTGGTGGGCGTTGAGGGACTCGAACCCCCGACATCCTCCGTGTAAAGGAGGCACTCTAACCGGCTGAGCTAAACGCCCTGATCAACAATTCTAATGAAGAGCATCAGCAGGTTCCCGCAATGAGTTCCGATCGCGCTCCCGACGCCCTGGTGGTGCGCTACGGGGAGATCGCGCTCAAAGGGGGCATGCGTGCGGAGTTCGAACGCCGCCTGTGCGCGAATTTGCGCGTGGCGTTGCAACCGCTGCCGCGCCTCGAGATCCAGCGCACACGCGGGCGGATCCTGGTGCGCGCGGGGGCTCCGCTCGGCCCCGCCGCGGTGGCGGCGGCCCGCGTCTTCGGCGTCACCAGCGTCTCGGAAGTCCACGAAGTCGCGCCCGAAGAGGACGCGATTCGCGAGCAGGCGCGCGCGCTCACGGCGGCGGCGTTGGAGCGCTCCCACGCTGGGCGCGCGCGGGTGAGCTTCGGCGTGCGGGTCAATCGCGCCAACCCGCTTTTTCCGCTGCGCAGCAACGAACTCGCGAGCTTGCTCGGCGCCGATCTACAGCAGCGGCATCCGCAGTTGCACGTCAACCTCGACGCGCCGGAGCTGAACGTCGAGGTCGACGTGCGCGACGAACGCGCGCTGCTCTTCGTCGAACGCCAGCCGGGACCGGGCGGGCTGCCGGTCGGCACCCTCGGGCGCGGCATGTGCCTGTTGTCGGGAGGGATTGATTCCCCCGTCGCGGCGTGGCTCGCGATGCGCCGCGGCCTGCGCGTCGAATTCATTTCCTTCCTCTCGCCGCCGCACACCGGAGCGCAGACCGTCGCCAAGGTGCGGCGTCTCACCGAACACCTCGCGACCTGGCAGCCGGTGACCTGGCTGCACATGGTGCCGATGACCGCCGTGCAAGACGCTCTGCGCGCCGCCACGCCGGAACCGCTGCACACGGTGCTCGACCGCCGTGCGATGTTTCGCATGGCGAGCCGGCTGGCGCGCCGCCGCCACGCGCGCGCGTTGGTCACTGGTGAAAGCCTCGGCCAGGTCGCCAGCCAAACGCTGGAGAACATCGGCTGCACCGAGCAGGCGGCGCGCATGCCGGTATTGCGGCCGCTGATCACCTATGACAAGGTCGACACGATGGCGTTGGCGCGGCGCATTGGCACTTTGCCGATCTCGGAGCTGCCCGCGCCGGACTCGTGTACCGTGTGGCTGCCGCGCTCCCCCGTCCTCCGTTCACGGATCGGCGAGGCGCAAGCGGCCGAAGAAAAGGTGCCGTTGGAAGATCTCGAACGGCAAGCGCTCCTCGAAATCGAAAGCCTACGCATTCCGACATGAAGCAATCGCTCCTCTCGGTCCTTCTCGGAGCCAGCCTGCTCGCCGCGTGCGGCGGCGGCGGTTCGACGAAGAACCAGTCCACCGGAACCACCACGCTCGCCACCGGCACGCCAGGCATCGTCGAAGACGTCAGTTCGCTGCCCCCGGAGCCGGAGATCGCAGCGCCGACGGAGGGACAAACCCTCTACAAGGCCTACGTTGTCGACCGCACTTCGCAGAAGCCGATCGCCAACGCGCGCGTGCTGTTGCTGCGCGAGCAGCCCGAAGGCCTGTTCATGCGCGAACCCGCGCGCCGTTCCGTAGTGTACGAAAGCAAGACTCGCATCCACGGGCTGTTCTACTCGCTGGCGGAATCGGACGGCGGCCAGAAGTACGTGCTCGTGACCGGCACCGGATTCATTCCCACAATGGTCGAAGCCGGCACCTCGGGCAACAAGCAGACCCACGTGGTCAAGGTCGAGGTCGACATCGTGCCGGTGTGCAAGTTCACGATCATCACGCCGGACGGCGCGCTCGCGGACAACGCACTCTGCACCATGAAGCCCGACGAATCAGCTCCGGTCGACACCGGGATCAAGAGCACGCGTCCGGGTCAGAAGGCCAACTACGGCTGGACCGAGCGCGCGAACGATTCCGGCACCGTGAGCTTCAACCGTGAGCCGGGCGCCTACCTCTTGGAGTTCTCCGAACGCAACGGCAAGTTCCGCTGGTACGAGAAGTTCCAATGGACCGGCCAGCAGACCGAGCCGCGCAAGGTGCAACTGCCTGCGGAATCGATGAACAAACCCTGGAAGTCCGAATACGCCGCATGGC